>CP136571.1:0-77500 GCA_035192965.1 Fuscovulum sp.
ATTCGCGCGGTCGCGTTTGAACCCGGTGGTGTTCACGTTCGCCAGGTTGTTGGCGATGACCTGCATCCGCAGCTGCTGGGCATTGAGGCCGGTCTTGGCCACATGCATTGCATCGGTCGACATCGGGGGCACCTCTTTGCGTGTCTGTCACGGTTGCTTTTGCAAGGCCCGTGCCAGCCCCCGACGCAGGCGCGCAGCATTTTAGCTGCGCGGGGAAAAAATCAGTTCTCGGGCATCCGCAGGAGGCGCGATCCGGCCTCGTCGATTTCCTTGGCGGTGGAGATCATGCGGATGTTCAGCTCGAACGCGCGTTGCAGTTCGATGGAGGAGATCAGTTCCTCGGTCGCGTTGACGTTAGAGCCTTCCAGCGCGCCTTGGGCGATGCGGCCGCCCTGATTTGGTTGCGGCAACTGGGTGCCGGGGGGCGGGCGGATCTGGCCATCAAGGCCCTTGATCATGTTCGCGGCGGAGGCGTTGGTGGTGGCGATTGTGCCCACTTCGACGCGTTCGCCGGGCGCACCGTCCAGCGGTTCGATGGTAATTGCGCCCAGCTCGTTTACGACGATCGAACGGAAGGGCGGGATGGTAATGGGTTGCAGGGCGTTGTTGAGCACCGCGTCGCCCGCGCCATTGACCAGCGCGCCATCGGGTGTGATGCGCATGTCGCCGCGCCGGGAAAGGGCTGGGCCGCCCTGCCCTTCGTCCGGGCGGATGTAGAACCAGCCCTCATTGGCGAGGGCAAGGTCCAGCGGTTCGCCGGTCTGGTTGATGAAGCCTGCCAGATCCGAGAAGGCGGCGTGCTCTTCGGGGATCTGATAGGCGCGCGATTGCAGGACGCCCTGTTCCTCCATCACGAAGGCCTGGCCTTCGGGCATGATGTCGCGCCGGAACCCCGGAACCGTCTGGTTCGCGAGGTTCTGGGCATTCGCGATCTGTGCACCCCGGATGTGGGCGATGCTGTTGAGCGCGGTGTGGATCAGCTTGTCCATTCAGGTGCGCCTTAGCTGCGGATGTTCATGACCGTCTGCATCAGCGAGGTGGAGGTTTCCATCGCCTTGGCCGAGGCCTGATAGTTGCGCTGCGCCGAGATGAGGTTGACCAGTTCCTCGGTCAGTTCGACGTTGGAGCGTTCAAGCGCCCCGGCGCGCAGGTTGCCGAAACCCAGAGTGCCGGCGGAGCCTGCGATGGGCGGGCCGGAATCGGCGGTGGCGGCGAAGGTGGCCTTGCCCTGCACCTTGAGGCCTTGGGTGTTGGTGAAGTTGGCCATCGCGATCTGGCCGACGGGCATGCGGCCCAAAGCACCGTAGGTGGCCCAGATGCCGCCTGCGCCATCGACTTCGAGGTTGCTTAGACCAGAGGCCCTTGTACCGTCATGCGACACGGCCTGAACGGCGAAAGGATCAGTGGTCAATTGCGACCCGCCGAGGTTGAGCGTCACGCCAGTAGGGCCGAAATCGAGCGCGCCGCCGGCGGTGATGTCGCCTGCCGCGTTGAACGTGACGCGGGGCAGGACCAGAGGATCGGTTGGCAGAAATTCCTGCCCGTCGACCATCATGCGCACTTCATAGACCGTGTCGGTGGTGAGCGCATCGGGGCCGGAAATCTTGATGAAATAGGCTTCGGCCTCGACCGGGGCACCGTCAGCTCCGAACATCGGGACGGAGGTGCGGGTGGCGTAGGTGGTGGGATCGTCGGCGTCGAAGGCGGCAACAGGCGGGAAGACCTGCTGGCCCAGCATCGCATCATCCGAGGGGAGATCCACCTGAAGCTGGATTTCGGCGCTGGCGGTGGGCGCACCCATGACCGGGGGGATGGTCATCGGGACGGCCTGACCCAACTGGTTGGTCAGGGCGGTACCGTCCATCGCGACGGGCCAGCCCAGAAGCGCATCGCCCGAGGCGTTGACCACGCGACCGACGCTGTCCATGTTGAAGGCGCCAGAGCGGGTGAAGCGGGTTTCACCGCCCGGCAAGTTGCCATTGGGGGCCATGCGGATGGCAAAGAAGCCCTGCCCTTCGATGGCCATATCCAGCAGGTTGCCGGTCGTGACGACGTTGCCTTGCGAATAGTCCTGCGCCACGCGCTGGACGGTCACGCCAGAGCCGACCGCCGTGCGCTGGTTCGACATTGGCGAGGACGTGAACACATCGGCGAATTCGACGCGGCTGGAGCGGAAGCCGACGGTGCCCACATTGGCGATGTTGTGCGAGGTGGCCGAGATTTCGGTCTGCGCGGCCATCAGGCCGGAAAGGGCGGTGCTCATGGACATGGGGATGGTCCTTTGGTTCTGGTCGTGTGACGGGGATCAGCGGAAGGCTTCGACTTCGAGCGCGTTCAGCGCGCCGTAGTCTTCGATTTGCAGGGTCAGGTCGGCGCCATCGGCACCGTTGCGGGCCGAAAGCACCTTGGCAAAGACGGAAGGTCCGACCTGTGCGGTGCCGGTGTCGGTTGTGGCCGAGACGTTGATCCGGACGGGGCTGCGCTGTTCCGCCATGGCGGGCGGCAGGCCTGCCCAGGAGAAGCCCATCAGGCCTGCCGATTGGGCGGTGTAGCTTTCGGTATGCAGGAGCGTGCCGGTGGTGGCGTCAGAATAGCTGACGGTGACAGAGCTTGCTGCGGTGGGCAGATCGACCACGCCGTTGATCGTGCCATCCTTGCCGGCGCGGGCGATGTTGCCGGGGACCAGCACCTCATGCCCCAAAAGGTTGGCGGCGGTGGAGATGCGGAAATCGCGCATCCCTTCGCCAAGGCTGCCGAGCGTGTCATTGACCTTTTCGATGCCGCTGACGGTGGAGAATTGCGCGAGTTGCGCGAGGAATTCGCCGTTTTCCATCGGTTGCAGGGGATCCTGGTTCTTCAGCTGTGCCAGCATCAGGGTGAGGAAATCCTGCTGGCCCAGCGCATTCGTCGCCGCAGCATTGGTTGCGGCGGCGCTGCTGGTGGTGCTGGCGGCAGTGGGGGCGCCGGTGGTGGTGGAGAAGTTGATCATGGCGGTTCTTTCCAGACGCGGTCAGCGGGAAACGGGATGCGGTTATTGGCCCATCTGCACGGTTCGTGCCATCAGGGCGCGGAGGGTTGTCATGGTTTCCAGCGTATTCTGGTATTGGCGGCTGGCTTCGACCATTTCGACCATTTCCTCTTCGGTATTCACCGCAGCGGCGTAGACGAAACCTTCGGCATCGGCAGAAGGGTGATCGGGGCGGAACTGCTTTTCCGGCTGACGATCCAGCATGACCACGCTTTCGACCGTGGCGGTGGACAGGCCGGCATTGGCCTGTGCGTATTCGGTTGCAAACACCGGGCGCAGAGCGCGGAAGGCGTCTTCGGGCGTGGAGGCCACGGTAGAGGCGTTGGCAAGGTTGGAGGCCACCGTATTCATGCGGACCATCTGGGCCGACATGGCGCGGGCCCCCACATCAAAGACGTTGCGGATATCGGACATGGTCATTCCCCTTTGATCGCGGTCATCAGACCGGAGATGCGGCGGTTCAGGAGTTGCAGGCTGGTCTGGTAGCGCAGGGTGTTTTCGGCAAACTCCATCTGCTCCACCGGCAGTTCGACGGTGTTGCCATCCAGCGAGGCGTTCAGCGGCACGCGATAGCCAAGGCCATTGTCGGCCAAGCTGCCGCCAAGGTGGCGCGATGAGGTGCGGGCGATGTCAAAGCCGCCGCTGGCGCGGGCGAGTTCGGCGTCGAAATCGAAATCGCGGGCCTTGAAGTTGGGGGTGGCGGCATTGGCGATGTTGGAGGCGAGGATTTCGCCCCGCTTTTCGCGCAGCATCAGGGATTGGGCGTGGAGGCCTATAGATTCCGCGAAACTGACCGTCATTGTCCTTGATCCTTGCTTGCCAGGGAGTCCGGGCGTTCAGGACCGGGGCTTGCAAAGGGCGTGCCAAGTGGCAGGCAACAGGGCGCTATTGCGCGATGACGCGGCCCGAGGCGAGGGACAGGCCGTTTTCGCGCAGTTCCAGAAGGGTGCGCGGCAAGAGGCTGCGGAGACGGTCCAGCGCATCGGTCATGGCCGCAGTGTCGCTGTTGCGGGCGGCCGTTTCATAGCGCCACAGGGCAGTTTGCAGACCGGACAGCCCGATGGCGGCTGCGGCACCAGCCGTCTTGTGAGCGGCCTTGGCGGCGGCTTCGTGGTTGCCCTTGCGGACATAATCGTCAAGCTCGTCGATCAGCGCCTCGACCTCGATCAGAAGGCGGTCGGCGATGCGTTCGACAAAGGCGACCCCCATTTCCTGAAGCGTTTCGCGGAAGACATCCTTGTTCAGGACGGCGGGTTCAGGTGGGGCGGGCAGAACCGGCGCGGCGGCGGGCCGGGGCGCACGGCGGGCGTGGTTTGCAATGAGCGTCATCAGCGCGTTGCGGGTGACAGGTTTGACCAGAACGTCATTCATGCCTGCGGCAAGGAATTCGGGCATCCGGTCGGGATCGGCGTTCGCGGTGACGCCGATGATCGGCACGTCGCGGCAGGCCCCTTGCTGGCGGATGCGGCGAGTGGCTTCGATGCCATCCATGCGCGGCATGGAGATATCGGTCAGGATCAGATCGAAGGCGGTGGCGGCGGTTTTTTCCACGGCTTCGACACCGTCAACCGCATTGGCCACCACATGCCCGCGCAGGCGGAGCATTTCGGTGAGCAGGAGGCTGTTGATCGGGTTGTCTTCGACCACAAGAATATGGAGCGACAGGTTTTCATCGTCGGGCCCCGGTCCGGCGGCAGTGGTTGCGGGGCTGGCCTCGACCGCGACGGGAAGCGTGACGTCGAAGGTGAAGGTGCTGCCCTTGCCGAGGGCAGAGACAACGTGGATGGAGCCGCCCATCGCCTCGGCCGACAGTTTGGCGATGCCGAGGCCGAGGCCGGTGCCTTCGCGCATCCGGGCATAGGAGGCATCGAGGGTTTCGAAATTGTGGAAGATGCGTTCCAGATCCTGTTCGGCGATGCCGATACCCGTATCGGTGACATCAAAGGACAGGTGAAGCTTGCGCCCATGGTCGACCAGATCCGCGCGCAGGGAGACCGTGACGGAGCCTGCATCGGTGAATTTGATCGCGTTGCCCACGAGGTTGTAGAGCACCCGCAGGAAAAGCTGGCGCGGGGCCGTGACGCGGGGCAACGGACCAGTTGGTTCGTCAAAGCGCAGTTGATTGCCGCGCTTGGCGGCATGAGGTTCGTTTTGCAGCATCAGATCGCGGACAATCTGAAGCGGCGAGAAATCGGACAGCTTGTAGCTGTCTGATTGTTCCGAACCGAGCCGGGTCAGTTCCAGCACGTTGTTGACCTGATCCAGCGCCGCCCAGCCGCAGGACAGCACGATTTCCGACAACCAGCTTTGGCGTTTGTCCAGATCGGTGGAGGTTTGCAGCAGTTCCGTCGCGGCGATCAGGCCGTTCAGGGGGGTGCGCATCTCATGGCTCATCACGGCGAGGAAGCGGGCCTTGGCCTCTTCACCCTTGAGGGCATCGTTGCGGGCCTTGCGCAGGTTTTCTTCGCGTTCGATGCGTTCCGAAATGTCGCGGATGAAGGCGATGAACATCTGCCCGCCGCCTGCACCCTTTGCCTCGGCCAGCGCGACTTCGACGGGGAAGCTGCTGCCGTCTTGGCGTCGGCCGGACAACTGACAGCGGCCATCCTGCAACTGCGCGGTGCCGTCATGGAACATGTGGTGCAGCGTGGCGAAAGGATCGGCGTCTTCATCATCCCCTGACAGAAGCTCAGACAGGCTGAGGCCGCCGAGATCGGCCCGGTTGCGGCCGAACAGCTGTTCGGCGGCGCGGTTGCAATCGGTGACCTTGCCGACGACATCGCAGATCACCAGCGCGTCGAGCGAGCTTTCGATGATGGCGCGCAGATTGTGGACAGCGCGTTCGGTGGTTTCGGACCGTCGGCTTTGTGCACGGTTTTGCAGGATGATGACCAAGGACATCCCTGCCATCAGCGCCAGCAGACCCAGCGACGCGGCGGCAAACACCTGAAGCGAGCGGCGCAGTTCGGCCCGCCGCGCATCGCCGCCCGTCAACAGATCCTGAAGCGAGGAGACGACATTGACGCGCACCAGATCGGACACGGCATCCATTTCATCGGCGATGGCAGGTAGGGAAGCAACGAGGGTGGCATCGTCGCCATCCATCAGGGGGGTTACGCGATCAAAGAAGGCGCCCTCGGACCACAGCGCTTCGCGCAGCGTTTCGTTGACCGGAAGGACGGACAGCCTGTCGGACCGGGCAAGGATGTTGAAGCGGCTGTAGAAGATATCGAAACTCAGGCGCAGATCATCCAGCACCTCGGGATCATCAGGCCGTTCCGCCGCCAGCAGAACGGCCCGTTGCAGTTTGAGCGTGTCAACCTCGACCTGGGAAATGGTCCAGGTCGCATTGTCGGAATCGACGGAAGACGACCGTTCCAGTTCCTGATCGATGCCAAGGAACACATAGCCCATGGCAGCCAGCGTGATGACGAAGGTCAGCCCGACAATCAGGTCCCGCACCCGCACCGCAGCGCGGGTGAGTCGGCTTTCCTGAAGGGCTTCGTCGAAAAACTGGCTCATTCAAAAATCAGGCACTGCTTTGGTGCGAGGGTGGCACGGTTCCGGACGGAAGTGCCACGCCCTTAGCAGGGCGAGGCACTTGAATTCACTCTTCGATCGTCAGTCTGGCAAGCTGCCAGATGCTCCAACCATAGACCAGTTCGGTTTGATAGGCAGCCCCGGCGTCATAGGGAAATACGATCCAGAGCGGGCCCTTGTCACGGCGCGAGAAGGTTTCGCCGTCGATGTGATAGGCAACGATCGGAACGCTGTCTTCGATCGCTTCGATGGGGATCTGGACGCTGTAATTGTTCAGCGCGGTGGCGGTGATGGTGCCACCGGTGGCCCCCACGGCATCCAGCAGCGCCCGGAGCGGCACGCCATCATAGCGGTTGGTGCCAACCGTCCAGGTGGAGCTGGTGTCAAACCCCGAAGCGGGCAGTGCCTGAAGCATCTCCATATCGAAGCTGGCGCCTTCGGGGCTGTTGGTTTCGGCGATGGCACCGTCAATGGTGAGGATCACTTCGCCGGTAGGCGCGGCAAGTTCAGCCATCGCAGGAGCACCAAGCGAAAAGGCAAGAAATGCCGAAACAGCCGCGATGCGGCATGAGAAGGGATGAAGGGTCATGAGCACGCTCCGAGCTGGACTAAAATACGTCAGCACAGGATAGCGCAAAACAGTGTTTTCACGATTCCAATTTCGGATGCAATCCCATCCGAAAGTATGGGAGCCGCTCTACTTAGTCGGGATAGGGTTTGTATGGCTTTTTTTTGCAGATGAAACAACCTATCCTGATGGCTGTAAGGTGTTTGCCCGGAATGGGTGTAATGCGCTTTCCCCGACTCGGCCCTTGATTGCAAAGGAAAGCCGAATCCCCGGGGCAAAGCGGGCAATGAACGGGAACTGGACAAGGCGATGAGCATGATTGGCGGAGCGGGAGTCGACAAAATTCGCATTCTGATAGCCGACGACCATGAGATGGTTCTCGACGTCTTTGCGATGTATCTTTCCTCGGCACCCGACATGGCGGTGACCACGGCGAAGACGCTGGACGAGGCGGTGGAGCACATCGCGGCGGACGGGCCCTATGATGTGGTGCTGCTGGATCTGAACATGCCGGGAATGAACGGCGTTGCCGGTCTGCGGCGAGCGATCAAGATGAACGGGGGCAAGCCGGTGGCGATCATCACCGGGAACCCGACGCCGCGGATGCTGGACGAGATCATGAATGCCGGGTCTTCGGGGATCGTGCTGAAGACGACGGGGGTGCGGTCGCTGGCCAATGCCATCCGGTTCATGCATGCGGGCGAGCATTACATGCCGCTGGAATTGGTGCGCGAGCGACACAATGCCGGGCGGACGACCAAGAACGGGCGGCTGTCGGACAAGGAGATGATGGTCCTGTCCTATCTGGCTGAAGGCAAGCAGAACAAGGAAATCGCCAACGATCTGAAGCTGGCGGAGCCGACGATCAAGATGCATGTGACCAGCATCTGCAAAAAGCTGACGGCAACGAACCGCACGCAGGCGGTGATCGTGGCGCGGGATCTGGGGCTGATCTAGAGCCGTCGCAGGGCAAATCCTGACGCAGGATTTGCGCCGTTTTCTGACGCAGAAAACGGTGCCTGTGGGATGTCGGTGGTGCAACAAAATCCTGCGTCAGGATTTTGGGCGTTTTCTGCGTCAGAAAACGCTTAGGCCGCTTCTCGGATGGGGGGCGGGTTTCGGGCGCGTTCGCGGACCGAGATGTAGATCGCGCAGGCGATGAGGATGGAGACGCCTAGAATGGTGTAGCCATCGGGCAGGTCGCCAAAAAACCACCAGCCTGCAAAAGTGGCCATGATCATTTCCGTATAGGCGAGCGGGGCGAGAAGCGACGCCTCGGCATGGTCATAGGCGCGGACGATGCAGTAATGGCCGACTGTGGCGATCAGGCCGATCAGGAACAGAAGGCCCCATTGCGTGGGGCTGGGTGTCTGCCATGTGCCAATGATCAGCGCCGTGGTCAGGACTGTGCCGATCAGGCTGGTGTGAAAGGTGGTGACCATGGCAGGCGCGCGGCCTGCGATGCGGCGGGTCATGGCGAAGTAGCAGGCGAGTGATGCCCCTGCCCCGAGGGCATAGAAGGTGCCGGGGTTCACCTCGGCCATGCCGGGGCGGATGATGATGAGCGTGCCGATGAAGCCCACGCAGACCGCCGCCCAGCGGCGAGGGCCGACCTTTTCGCCCAGCACGAAAGGGGAGATGGCGGTGAGGATGAGCGGCTGGACGAAGAAGATCGCCAGCGCATCTGCGATGGGCAGATACTTCAACGCGGTGAAGAACAGAAAGGTCGCGGCGATCAGCAGTACGGCCCGCAGCGTATGATACCAGGGCTGGTCGGGCCGGATGGCGGCGGGGCCGCCGTGGCGCAGCACGAAAGGCAGGGTCAGCAATGTGCCAAAGGCCATGCGCGCCCAGACAATCTGCATGACGGGCATCCCCTGCTGGCCCAGAAACTTCGCCACGACATCGAGATAGGGCAGCAGCATCATCGCCATCAGCATCAGCGCGACGCCGATCAGCGGACGGGGGCGGCTTTTGGGCGGGGGGTGCATGCGGGGCCTGAACGCTGGGTCAGGCTGTGGTATCGGGGCCGGGCCGGGAAGCCAAGGGGGTGCGGCGCAACCAATCGGCCACAAAACGTGCGGGCGTACCGGGGCGCAGTGGCCGTTCGGACCAAAGCCGCAGGCCGCGCGGTAGAGTGAGGCGTTTCGCAAAGGGGGCGACAAGGCGCCCATCGGCGAGGTGCTGTTCCACCAAAGCCTGATGCCCGATCAGTATACCTGCGCCATTCACCGTTTCTTCGACCGCCAGCGCGTAGAGCGAAAAGACCGGGCCATCGGCAGGAATGAGCGGGGTGGAGAGCATGGCGCACCACAGCGGCCAGTCATCCTGCCATGTGGCATCGGACAGGCAGGGGTGGCGGGCGATATCGGCAGGGCTTTGCAGAGTGGCGGCCAGCGCGGGGGCGCAGACGGGGAAGATCACATCGGGCGCGATTTGGCCTTGGGGATCGTCAGAGAAGAACAGCGACAGGTCATAGGGGCTGCGTTTCAGGTTGGGCGGGGTTTCCAGTGCGGTGATGGAGATGCGGATATCGGGTGCCGCTGCGCGCAGGGCAGGCAGGCGGGGCGAGAGCCAGAGTTGCGCGATGGCGGGCAACGTGGCGATATGCACGGTGCGGGGCGCGGCAGCGGCGCGCAACTCCCCCGTGGCGGTGCCCAGCGCATCGAAGGCGGCGGTCAGGGCGGACAGCGATTGCTGACCCAGCGCGGTGAGGCGAACGCCGCGCGGGGTGCGGTCGAAGAGGGCCGCGCCGAGGGCGGATTCAAGCTGTTTGACATGGGCGGTGATGGCCCCCGGTGTGACCCCCAGTTCCAGCGCCGCCGCGGCAAAGCCGCCCAGACGTGCCGCCGCCTCGAACGCGCGGAGCGCGGTGAGGGGCAGGTCTTTAGGGCGGGGCGGAGCGACGGGCATGGTTAGCCTTAGTTTTATTAACCCTAGGTTTTCGGATTTCTGATTTGCGGGCAAGGGGGAATGGGTGCTGTGATCGGGGAAAGATCAGATCGGAGTGACCGCCATGACCAACCTTTCCCGCCGCGCCTGGGTGCCTGATGCCTGCGAGGATTACATCCTGCGCCTTGCCGGGGAGACGGCGGTGGGCAGCGATGCGGCCGTGGAGGCGCGGGTGGAGGCGCTGATCGCGCAGAATCTGGAGATCCATGACCGGGAGTGTTTCAACCTGAACCCGGCGACCAATGTGATGAACCCAAGGGCCGAAGCGGCGCTGGCGCGGGGGCTGGGGTCGCGGCCATCGCTGGGCTATCCGGGCGACAAGTATGAGATGGGGCTGGAGGCGATCGAAGAGATCGAGGTGATTGCGGCGGAACTGGCGGCGGAGGTGTTTGGGGCAACCTTTGCCGAGATCCGCTGTGCCTCGGGCGCGATGGCGAACCTGTATGGGTTCATGGCGCTGGTGAAACCGGGTGATGCGATCATCGCGCCGCCACCTGCGGTGGGCGGGCATGTGACGCATCACAAGGCGGGTTGTGCGGGGCTCTATGGGCTGATCACGCATGACGCGCCGGTGAATGCAGATGGCTATACCGTGGATCTGGACGCGCTGCGCGAGATGGCGCTGCGGGTGCGGCCCCGGATCATCACCATCGGCGGCAGTCTGAACCTGTTTCCCCATCCGGTGCGGGCGATCCGCGCGATTGCGGATGAGGTGGGGGCCTGGGTTCTTTTCGATGCCGCGCATCAATGCGGGATCATCGCCGGGGGGGCATGGGCGAACCCGCTGGACGAAGGTGCGCATCTGATGACGATGAGCACCTATAAATCGCTGGGTGGGCCTGCGGGTGGGTTGATCGTGACGCGGGATGCAGCGATTGCCGAGCGGCTGGATCACATCGCCTATCCGGGGATGACGGCGAATTTCGACGCGGGGAAGACGGCGGCGCTGGCGATCAGTCTACTGGATTGGCGCGCGCATGGGCGGGCCTATGCTGCGGCGATGGTGGAGTTGTCACAGGCGCTGGCGCGGGAATTGGCGGGGCTTGGGCTGCCGATTTTTGCCGCTGGGCGGGGGATGACACAAAGTCATCAGTTCGCGGTGGAGGCAGCGGGGTTTGGAGGTGGGCAGACAGCATCCAAGACCTTGCGGAAGGCGGGTTTCCTCGCCTGCGGCATTGGGTTGCCGATTGCGGCGGTGGAGGGTGATCTGAACGGGCTGCGGATCGGGACGCCGGAACTGGTGCGCCGGGGGGTGACGGTGGCGGATGCGCCCGCACTGGCGGCGCTGATTGCCGAAGGGCTGCGCGGAAATGATCCGGGGGCTGTGGCCGCGCGGGTGCGCGAAATGCGGGCGCGGTTTACCGGGGTGCATTTCATCCGGTCTTGAGGGCGGCAAGAAGGGCATCCAGTGCGGGGGCAGGATCGTCGGGCGATTGGGCCAGCGCCATGCCATGCGCCCAATCGATCAGGATATTGCGCCAGAGGCGGGCGGCGGGGGCATGAAGGCCGGTCTCGGTGAGCAGGGTTTCCAGTGCGTCGGTGATGCGCTGTGCCTGTGGCGGCAGCGGGCCGGGAATGCGGAACAGCGCGAGCGTCAGGTGGGGATGGGCGCGGGTGGTTTCGGCATAAGCGGTAAGCAGCGCGCGCAGGCGTAGGTGCGGGGGGCCTTCAATCGGGGCGGTTACGGGCGCGTGGACGTGATCGGCGAGGGCGCGGATCAGGGTGTCGCGCGTGCCAATATGGTGCTGGATGGCCATCGGCGTGACGTTGAGGCGCGTGGCCAAGGCGCGCAGGGTGAGGGCGTGGTCACTGTCGCCCAGCAGAACGAGAGCCTCGGTCAGGATTGCCGTTTGCGTCAGGCGGGGTTGGCTGGGACGGCCCGGCTTCATGCCATGCGCCATGTGGATTGGACGAGGCCAGAGGGGAAGGCGGTGGTCCCGGTGTGGATCAGCGGGATGTCCTGCGGGAGGGTACCGAAGAGCGGGCGGCCTTGCCCGATGAGGACGGGCGCAGTGGTGATGGTCATGTCGGAAATCAGGCCCGCACGCAGGAAGGATTGGACGATCTGCCCGCCGTCGACATAGGCACGGTGGTGGCCCTGAGCGGCGAGGTGGTCCATGGCCTGTTCCGGGGTGAGGGCAGCGAAAGTGACCTTGCCGCGCAGGGCATCAGGGACGGGTTGGCCTGCAAGCGCTGCCGACAGGACGAGCACGGGTAAGCTGTAGGGCCATTCGGGAAAGCCAAGGACCGCCTCATAAGTGCCGCGCCCCATGACAATGCAATCCATGCGGGCGATGAAGGTGGTGTAGCCGTGGTCTTCATCCGGGGCATCGCGGGAGATCAGCCAATCCAGCGTGCCATCCGGGCGGGCGATGAAGCCATCGAGGCTTGTGGCGATGAAGACGTGGCCGGTTACTGGCATGAGGCGGCTCCCAATAATTTATACAATGTATAATTTATCAGGTACGCAAGATCAAGTGACCCTGACCATAGCTTGACCCGACTCGGCTCGCTTTTGACGGGCTGGGGCATGAGGCGCGTGGGGAGGCCGCGGGTCAGGCACGGGGCCGGGGTTCCTTAAGGCCGCAGCCCAGGCAAAAGAAAACCCGCCAGATCGCTCTGGCGGGTGAGGTGCGCCCTCGGGGGAAGGCGGATCAGATATCGAGTGTGTTTTCATGCTCCCAGCGCGAGAAGTGGGAGACGAAGCTATCCCATTCCTTATGCTTGAGCTTCAGATAGGCCGCCGAGAATTCGTCGCCCATCATGGATTTCAGCGTCTTGTCCTTGTCGTATTCGCGCAGCGCGTCCAGCAGATTGAGGGGCAGTTTCGGTGCGCCCTTCACGGTATGGCCCTGCTGGTACATGTCGATGTCATAGCGGCGGCCGGGGTCGGCCTTGGTGCGCACGCCATCAAGGCCTGCGGCGATGATGACGGCCTGAAGCAGGTAGGGGTTGGCCGCGCCATCGGGCAGGCGCAACTCAAAGCGGCCCGGACCGGGGACGCGGACCATGTGGGTGCGGTTGTTGCCGGTCCATGTCACGGTATTGGGTGCCCATGTCGCGCCGGATGAGGTGCGGGGGGCGTTGATGCGCTTGTAGCTGTTCACGGTCGGGTTGCAGATGGCGGCAAGGGCCGAGGCGTGTTTCATGATGCCGCCGAGGAAATTGCGGCCCTGATCGGACAGCGACAGTTCCTTCGTCGGGTCAGAGAAGGCGTTGGACTTGCCGTCCGGCGACCAGACCGAGATATGGGCGTGGCAGCCCGAACCGGTAAGGCCCTTGAACGGTTTGGGCATGAAGGTGGCGCGGAAACCGTGCTTTTCGGCGACAGACTTCACCATGAATTTGAAGAAGCTGTGCTTGTCGGCGGTTTGCAGCGCGTCGTCGTATTTCCAGTTCATCTCGAACTGGCCGATCGCGTCTTCATGGTCGTTCTGATAGGCCTCCCAGCCCAGTTCGAGCATGTAATCGCAAATTTCGGAGATGACGTCGTAACGGCGCATGATCGCCTGTTGGTCGTAGCAGGGCTTTTCCGCGGTGTCGTAGATGTCGGACGCGGCATTGCCTTCGGCGTTGAGGATGAAGAATTCCGGTTCCACCCCCGTCTTGACGCGCAGACCTTCCTTGGCGGCTTCGCCGACCAGCTTTTCCAGCACGTTGCGCGGGGCCTGATCGACGAGCTTGCCTTCCATCGTGGCGCGGGCAGCGACCCAGGCCACATCTTTCTTCCACGGCAGTTGAATTGCGGATGAGGCATCCGGCACGGCCATCAGGTCCGGATGGGCGGGGGTGAGGTCCAGCCAGGTGGCGAACCCGGCGAAACCTGCCCCTTCTTCGGCCATGTCGTTGATCGCCTGCGTCGGCACGAGTTTGGCGCGCTGACTACCGAACAGATCGGTATAGGAAATCATGAAATACTTGACGCCCTTGTCCTTTGCCCATTTGGCAAGATCTTTGGCCATGTCTAGCTCCCTGTCCTTTTTAGATCGGCTTTGTGCCGTTGTTTTCAGAATCCGCCGTTGCGGCCCGGTATCCAGTTCGTGCCAGCCAGCGGGACGCCTGCCATGGCGGCGGCTTCGATGGTCAGCGCGCAGAGATCTTCGGGTTCGAGATTGTGGAGGTGATTCTTGCCGCAGGCGCGGGCGATTGTCTGTGCTTCCAGCGTCATCACCTTGAGGTAGTTCTTCAGGCGGCGACCGCCGAGGATGGGGTCGAAGCGTTTGAACAGTTCGGGGTCCTGCGTGGTGATCCCGGCCGGGTCTTTGCCTTCGTGCCAGTCGTCATAGGCCCCGGCGGTGGTGCCGAGCTTGTTGTATTCGGCCTCGAGCGCCGGGTCATTGTCGCCCAGCGCGATCAGGGCCGCCGTGCCGATGGCCACGGCATCCGCGCCAAGCGCCATGGCTTTGGCCACATCGGCGCCCGAGCGGATACCGCCCGATACGATCAGTTGCACCTTGCGGTGCATGCCAAGGTCTTGCAGGGCCTTTACCGCTTGCGGGATGCAGGCGAGGATGGGCATGCCGACGTTTTCGATGAAGACGTCCTGCGTGGCGGCGGTGCCGCCCTGCATACCATCCAGCACCACCACATCAGCGCCCGCCTTTACCGCCAGTGCCGTGTCGTAATAGGGGCGGGCGCCGCCGACCTTGATGTAGATCGGCTTTTCCCAATTGGTGATTTCGCGCAGTTCGAGGATCTTGATTTCAAGGTCATCCGGCCCCGTCCAATCGGGGTGGCGGCAGGCAGAGCGCTGGTCGATGCCCTTGGGCAGGTTGCGCATCATGGCGACGCGGTCGGAAATCTTTTGCCCCAGCAGCATGCCGCCACCACCGGGCTTTGCCCCCTGCCCCACCACTACCTCGATCGCGTCCGCGCGGCGGAGGTCATCGGGGTTCATCCCATAACGCGAGGGAAGGTATTGATAGACAAGGGTTTTCGAGTGACCCCGTTCTTCTTCCGTCATCCCGCCATCACCTGTAGTGGTGGAGGTGCCAGCCGCGGAAGCCCCGCGACCGAGCGCTTCCTTGGCGGGACCGGACAGCGCGCCAAAGGACATGCCGGCGATGGTGACGGGGATATCCAGATGGATCGGGTTCTTGGCGAAGCGGGTGCCGAGCCAAACGTCGGTGGCGCATTTTTCGCGGTAGCCTTCCAACGGATAGCGGCTGATGGAGGCCCCGAGGAACAGCAGATCGTCGAAATGCGGCAGCTTGCGTTTGGAGCCACCACCGCGAATGTCATAAATGCCGGTGGCTGCAGCGCGGCGGATTTCGGCGTTGACGTCGTTGTTGAACGTCCACGACATCTTGGGCGGCGTTGTGGGGAAATCGCTCATTCTTCGGATGCCTCAGTAGGACGACGCGTTGTCGATATTGAAAGTGTAAAGCTTGCGGGCAGAGCCGTAGCGTTTGAAATCTTCGGGCTTGGCCAGATGGTCGGCTTCGCCACGCTTCAGCAGATCGGCAAGAATGGCGAGGTGTTCGGGGCGCATCTCTTTCTCGATGCAGTCGGCACCAAGGGATTTGACCGAACCGCGCACGAACAAGCGCGCCTCATAGAGCGAGTCGCCCAGTGCTTCGCCCGCGTCGCCCAGAACAACCATGTTGCCCGATTGCGCCATGAAGGCGGACATATGGCCGATGTTGCCATGGACCACGATGTCGATCCCCTTCATCGAAATGCCGCAGCGGGATGAGGCGTTGCCCTTGATGACAAGAAGGCCGCCGCGCCCGGTGGCCCCGGCGTATTGGCTGGCGTCGCCGTCGATGATGACAGTGCCGGACATCATGTTTTCCGCCACGCCCGGCCCGGCAGAGCCTTTGACGCGGACGGTGGCCTGTTTGTTCATTCCCGCGCAGTAGTAGCCGGTAGAGCCGCGCACAGTGACATCGACGGGGGCATCAAGCCCCACGGCGATGGCATGCGCGCCCTTGGGGTTGATGACTTCCCAGGCGGTCATGTTGGTCTGGCCCTTGAGGCCATGAAGGGTGGAGTTCAGCGCGCGCAGGCCTTGGGCGGCAAGGTCGAAAGTCTGCATGAATCAGCGTTCCCAGAAGTAGACGGTGGCGGGTTCGGGTTCCCAGACGCGGGCATTGTCGATGCCCGGCAGGTTTACCATGGCGCGGTATTCCGATCCGAAGGCGACGTATTGATCGGTTTCGGCCATGACGGCGGGCTTGCAGGCGATGGGATCGCGGACGACGCCAAAGCCGTTCTTGGTGCCGACGACGAAGGTGAAGAAGCCGTCGAGGTCTGTCAGCGTGGCCTCCATCGCCTCGCCCAGTTTGGCGCCTTCTTGCAGTTTGTGGCTGATGAAGGCGGCGGCGACTTCGGTGTCATTTTCGGTTTCGAACGTCATGCCCGCCTGTTTCAGCACGCGGCGGACGGAGTTGTGATTGGACAGCGAGCCATTGTGGACGAGGCACTGATCCGCGCCCGTGGAGAAGGGGTGCGCGCCCATGGTGGTGACGGCGGATTCGGTGGCCATGCGGGTGTGGCCGATGCCGTGGGTGCCGGACATGCGGGCCACTTCGAAGCGGGCGGCGACATCTTTGGGAAGGCCGACTTCCTTGTAGATTTCAATACCTTCACCCGCCGACATCACCTTGGCCCGGGGGCGCAGGTCGCGCATGGCGTGGCGAGCGGCGTCCAGCCGGTCTTCGGGCAGTTCAAGGACCATGTGGGTATCCTTGACATGGCCCGTCACCTTGGCGGCGATGGCGCGGCCAAGATCATCCGTCAGGGTGGCGAAATCGGTATCGGGATCAGCGGATTGCACGGTCAGCTTGGCGCGGCCCTTTTCCGGGCGGCCGTAGATTGCGATTCCGGCGCTGTCGGGGCCGCGGTCTGTCATGGTGATGAGCATATCGGTGAGCATGGCACCGAGCTGGGGCTCAAGTTTTGGGTCTTTCAGGAAAAGACCGACGATTCCGCACATGGCGTCGACTCCCTTGGTTCAGGTTCTGAGGGGAGGCTAGCACCGAAGATTGCACGGCTCAACTGGGAAGAAACTTTTTTAACTGGTGGGCAATGATTTTTTGATTCCGCCCATTTTATGAGCAAATCCTTTGACAGAATGCCGCAGGGGTGTTTCCCTAGGGAAAAGAAAGTTCACACACAGAGAACACCTGCGCGCCATGGGCCGGGCGCGGAACAGGTATAAGAAGGGCCCAGGGAGGGAACTGTGTCAGACCTGAGTGCAAGGATTCAAACCATGCACAAACGGGACGTGTCCATTGCTTGGGCTTTCGTCATTGGTTTGTGGCTGGCTGTCATCTTTGTGGCGATTGCCACCTGGTCTCTCGCGCCGTCATCCGGCGCGCGGACAATGCTGTTGATCGGTGGAGGCGCCATCCTGGTGCTGAACACCGCCGCGATCATGGCGATGCTGCACCATTACCGCGAGGATCGCGACTTCATGTATGGGCTGGACATCAAGTTTCTTGATGAAGCCCGTGCCGCCAAGAGGTGATCCGATGGCACGTTACATACCGCCCAAACAAAGCAAGATCGGCCAGATGATCGACGTGATCGTGTTGCTGATCCTGTCGATCGGTGCGCTTTACATTCCGCTTTGGCTGGGCTTGGCGGGATCGAGCAAGGCACCCGTGCCGATGGACAACCCGACGTGGGAAGCCCTTGGCCAGAACCCGGTGATGGTGGAGCGCTGGAATGCGCTGGGTTTTGCTGACCCGGCCTCGGCCGCTGACATGATCACTGCCCGCTTTGACTATTCGTTCACCTGGGGAGCGCTGGCGCTGATGGTGATCGTCATCGTGGGGTATTTCGCGATGATGCTGAAACTGTCCGAACAGGAATACCGCGAAGTGATCGCGGAGAAGTTCGACGGGAAATAGGGGATGGGACAGATGCCACTCTGGTCGATGATCGAATACGGGGCTTGGGCGCTGTCAGCGCTGTTTGCCCTGCACATGCTGTGGGATTGGTACCGCACCGACAGCACCTATTCCGAAGATGTCCTGACCTCTTCCCGCGAAGGCGAGATCGAGGCCATGACCGAACAGCACAAGCTTTGAGGGGATAGGCACATGGCGGATACGGACATCACGTCCAAGACCATGGATGGCATTGGCCCCCATGGCACCAAAGTTGGCCTGCTGCGCGTTCTTGGCCCTGCCCATGTCTGGGCGTTGGGGGTGGGGATCGTGCTGGTGGGCGAATACATGGGCTGGAACTTTGCCGTTGGCAAAGGCGGGGCCTATGCAGCGCTGATCGCCTGCTGGTTTGCGGGGATCCTGTATTCCTGCGTGGCGATGATCGATTCCGAAGTGACATCGACCGTTGCGGCGGCTGGCGGGCAGTATACTCAGGCCAAGCACATCGTCGGGCCGCTGATGGCGTTCAACGTGGGGCTTTACCTTGTGTTTGCCTATACGATGCTGGAGGCGGGAAATGCGATCACGCTGGGCTATCTGATATCGGTGGCCGCCGACATGACCGGGGCGACGGAGGCGATTGACCAAAGACCGTTCATCATTCTGTCCATCGTGTTTCTGGCCTGGCTGAACTATCGCGGTGTGCTGGCGACGCTGACCTTCAACCTTGTGATCACAGCCTTTGCCTTTTGCGCGATCCTTGTTCTGTTTTTTGCGTCAGCCCCGTGGAGCGACAGCACGATGCTAGCTCATGCCGATCTGATGTCAGGGCAGGCCGCCCTGCCCTATGGTTGGCTGGGTGTGTTGGCGGCGATGCATTTCGGGTTGTGGTTCTATCTGGGCATCGAAGGCACGACGCAGGCAGCCGAGGAAGTGCGTTCGCCTGCCCGGTCGCTGCCCTTTGGGACGCTTGCGGGGATCATGACACTGCTGATCGCGGCGACGCTGACATGGTACATTTGCGTGGGTTATCTGCCTTGGGAATACCTTGGCGATGGCGTGAATGGTGCGGTGGCACCGTTGTTCAGTGCGGCGCAGATGACGGGGTCTGATGCGTTGATCCTGATCCTTGGCTTCGGGACGCTGTTTGCGACGCTGGCTTCGGCCAATGGCTGCATCAATGATGCGTCGCGGGCGTGGTTTTCGATGGGGCGTGACCATTACCTGCCGCAATGGTTTGGTGCAGTGCATCCGACCTATCGGACACCCTACCGGGCGATCATCTTTCTGGTTCCCATCGCGCTGATCTTTGCGCTGGGGGCTCCGCTGGATCAGGTGATCACCTTCTCGATCCTGTCGGGGTTGCTGGGATATACGTTCATGCCCATCAACGTGATCATGTTCCGCCGCAAATGGCCGTTGGACACGATCAAGCGGGGCTATGTGCATCCGTTCCACCCGATCCCGGCGCTGGTGTTGCTGGCGCTGTGTTCGGTGACCTATTTTGCAGTGTTCCTGGGATACGGGACGCAGCTTATCGCGATGGTCAGTTTCTATATCGTGGTGTCGCTGTGGTTCCACTTCTGGCGCTATCGGTTCGTGAAACGGGCGGATCAGTTCACGATGCCCTGGCCCAAACCGCGCGGGTATTGACGCAAATGAACCGGCCCGCCCCAGTGGTAGGCCGGTTTTCATTAGAAAGATCAATGTAATGGATAGTGCAGCGGCGATCTGGGCGGTGCTGGCCGCGGCCACGGCAGGGGTGGTGCTGGTTTTGTTGCGACGCGCGCAGGCGGCGCGGGTTGCGCGGCGCGGCGCGTTTCTGGGCGCGGCGACAGTGTTGTTCGAGCAGGTCAGGATCGAGCTGGCCGCGACCGGCTTTCCCCGGATGGCGGGGCGGCGCGAGGGCGCAGAGTTCGACATTCAGGTGGTGCCGGATACGTTGAGCGTGCGGAAACTGCCCGCACTTTGGGTGCTGGTCAGCCTGCCCGGGCCGCTGCCCGTGACCGGGACGCTGGACGTGCTGTTGCGGCCTACGGGCATGGAAACATTCACGAATTTCTCTCGCTTGCCGGTGCAGGTGCAGCCGCCGCCCGGATTTCCGCCCGATTGCGCCATTCGCACCGATGCGCCGGGCCATGCGGCCTTTGCCAATGCCCTGCGCGAGGTGATGGAGACCGTTGATACGGACCGGCTGAAGGAAATTCTGATCACACCGGCCGGAGTGCGGCTGGTGTTTCTGGCGGAAGAGGCCGATCGCGGGCGCTATCTGCTGTTTCGGGATGCGGAGATGGGGCGTGATCCTTTGCCACCTGCGCGACTGATCCCGTTTCTGGCGGCGGCACTGGCCCTGCGGAGCGCGGTCATGGCAGAGACCGAGGAAAGGCGCAGCGCATGAGAAAACCATGGAACCCCTATCTGGTTCTGGCCATCGCCATCGCCCTTCCCGGCGTGGGGCAGGTGGTGAACCGCCAGCCCCTGCGCGGATTGATCTTTCTGTTTTTTACAATCTTGCTAGGGGCTTACACGGTGAAGACCGCAGCACCCGACGTGTCGATGATCGGGAAATATGCGGGCGGGATCTTTGTCTGGGCCATTGCCATACTGGACGCCTACAAGATTGCGCGGGTCCGGTTTGAGGTGTGGCGCCATTCAGCCGTCACGCCTGCGGATAGCTGATGATCGACAGATAGCGCGCGGGAAGTTTCACAAGCACTTCGGGGCCGTGTTGGGCGTCGGCGTCGAAGAACAGGCTGTCGCCGGGTTCAAGGTGGAACAGCTGATCGCCGTGGCGGTATTTCACCTCTCCCTCCAGCATGTAAAGCAGCTCGATCCCTTCATGCTGAAACGTCGGGAAGGTATCGGATTCCGTGGTGAGGGTAATGAGATAGGGTTCGACCACCACACCGGAACTGTTGGAGCCGACATGGCCGAGCAGATGGTATTGATGCCCCGCGCGGGTGCCGCGACGGTCGATCTCCAGATGTTCGCCGGCCTTAACATGTTGAACTTCCCGGCGTTCTTCGAATCCACGGAAGAAGGATGTGATGGGGGTGGAGAAGGCGTGCGACAGGATTTGCAGCGTGGTGAGCGAGGGCGAGGTGATGCCGTTTTCGATCTTGGACAGCATCCCGATGGACAGCCCGGTGACCGAGGCAAGATCGGCCACGGTCATCCCCTGCTGGCGGCGAAAGGCGCGGACGGAGCGGCCGATTGCCATTTCCAGATTGCGTTCAGACAGTTCGCGCACACGGTGCGGGTCCTGGCTGAAGGCCGGTTTGGATTTGGGAATGCTGATTTCCTGCGCTGTATCCTGATCGTCCATACTGACCCGCCGAGTGAACAAAGGTGATATCTTTTTCACTATAGGGAAAGTCGGCAAGCGGACAAGTCGGCAAACCACTGTGCCGCAGGCGGTGCAGACGGTGGTGCAGCAAAGTGTATGCACGCAACGCGCGGTGGCGTGACGGATCAGTAAGCCGAGCGGGCCGCCGTTTCGAGGGCGTGAAAGACGGATGCAGCCGAAGAGCGCGGGCCAATGACCGACAGATGACCCTCGGCCCGGATCACGACATAGCAGCCGAGGTGTTCGATCACCGTGCGGGTGGCGGAGCCGGGGCCGTGGGCGCGCAGGTCATAGGCGCATAGGCGTTCAAACATCGCCGGAAGGTCCGCGCCTTTCACATCAAACCGCGCCCATGCGTCGGTCTGTTCCGTCAGGCTGGCGGCTTCGCCGAAATGGGGCTTAAGGTGCGCGACGATATCTTCATGCGTGGCGAAGGGGGCCTCGATCATCCACATGTTGGGCGAAAGCCAGAAGGCGGCATAGGTTGCGCCCGCCGCGGCCTTGCCGGGGGAAGGAAGCGGGATGCCCGCGACATCGGCGATATCGGCCACGGCTTTCGTCTCGCCCTGCCGTGTGGCGAGGGAGGCGAGCGCCGTATCGGTGACTTCGACGATTGTTACGGGGCCAAAGGTGACGCTGTGAGGGGCGTCATGGCCCAAGGGTGTGATCGGTTTCAGGCGATGGTCAACCACGGAGGCGTTCTCCTTCCGGATCGAAGAAGTGGGGCGAGACGATTTCGACCTCTACCTCTGTTTTGGCGAGCAGGTTCACGGCGCGCATCCTGTCGCCGATGCGGGCGGAGCCGTTCTTCAGATAGCCCAGCGCGATGGAGGATTTCAGGTGCGGCGAATAGACGACGGAGGTGAGCCAGCCGCCATCGTTCGCCGCCACGGGGGCCGCGCCGATGTCGAGAAAGTGGGAGCCAGCGGTGAGGGGCTTTGACGGGTCCACGGGTTTCACGCCGACGATGCGGAAGCCGTTTTCGGTGGTCAGCCCTTCGCGTTGCGACAGGACCATGCCAATGCTGTCTTTCTTTTTCGACACCATCTTGCCCAGCCCCATGTTGAGCGCGGTGGAGGTGCCGTTGAGTTCGTTGCCCGCGACGTGGCCCTTTTCGACGCGCATCACGCCGAGGGATTCCGTGCCGTAGACGACGGCGCCGAATTCTTTGCCCGCCTGCATCAGTTCGCGGATCATCGCATCGCCGTAGCGGGTGGGGACGGCGATTTCATAGGCCAGTTCGCCCGAGAAGGAGATGCGGAAGAGCCGCGCGCGCAGACCGCCTGCGACGGTGATGTTTCCGCAGGCCATGTAGGGGAAGGCTGCATCGGAAATGTCCTGATCGACGATCTTTTGCAGCAGCTTGCGGGCGTTGGGGCCAGCGACAGAGAATTGCGCCCATGCTTCCGTCGTGGAGATGAGCTGCACGTCCATGTCGGGGTAAAGGCACTGGCGGACGTATTCGAGGTGGCGGAAGACGGGGACCGCGTTGGCGGTGGTGGTCGTCGTCACCCATTCGTTTTCGCCCATACGGGCGGTGGTGCCGTCATCCATCACGATCCCGTCTTCGCGCAGCATCAGGCCATAGCGGACCTTGCCGACAGGAAGGGTGGAGAAGGTGTTGGCATAGACCTTGTCGAGGAAGGCACCGGCGTCGCGGCCCTGAATGTCGATCTTGCCGAGGGTCGTCACGTCGCAGATGCCGACAGAGGCACGGGTTTGCAGCACCTCGCGGTCGACCGACTGGCGCCATGTGGTTTCACCGGCTTCGGGGAACCATTGGGCGCGCAGCCACATGCCGACTTCGACGAAGACCGCGCCCTGTTCCGTGGCCCATTTGTGCGACGGGGTCAGGCGGGTGGGTTTGAATTCATGGGCACGCGACCGGCCTGCAAGGGTGCCCATCGCCACAGGCGTGTAGGGCGGGCGGTAGATGGTGGTCCCGGTCTGCGGGATCGTGCGACCCGTCAGTTCCGCCATGATGGCAAGGCCGGTGATGTTGCTGGTCTTGCCCTGATCGGTGGCCATACCGAGGGTGGTGTAGCGTTTCAGGTGTTCGACCGAGGTGAAGTTTTCCTGTTTCGCCAGTTTGACGTCTTTCACCGTGACATCGTTCTGCTGGTCGATCCAGGCGCGGCCCTTGCCTTCGTGGACGTACCAGAAGGGGGTGATGTTCACGGGGGCATCCTCGGCCTTGGGCAGGTCGGGGATGTGGGTTTGCAGGCCAAGGGCGGCAAGCGCGGCGTTGGCCTGTGCGGCGCCGGTGGTCAGGGCGGCGTGGGTGGACATGGCGCCCGCGGCGGCCCCTGCGGCGGTCAGGTTGGCGGGGCCGTCGGCGGGCGGGGTGAAGGCTTGGATGGCGTCGTTCCACGACGGGCGGCCGCGGTGGTGGCTGGCGATGTTGAGGTTGGGGTTCCAGCCGCCCGAAACGCCGAGGGCGTTGACGGAAAGCGTTTCGGAGCGCCCGTTGGCATGGCGGATGGTGACGGATTTCAGGCCGAGGCGGCCTGCGCTGTCGATCACCTGCGCGCCTTTCAGGTGGCGGATGCCGGGCAGCAGTTCGCCTTCCTGCCGGGTGTCGATGACAGCGGCGACGTCAATGCCCTTCGCCTGAAGGTCGGTGGCGGTGCGCAAGCCGTCATCGTTGTTGGTGAAGACGGCGACGCTGTCGCCCACGGCCACGGCGTAACGGTTGGCGTAGGTGCGGAGCGCGCCTGCCAGCATGATGCCGGGGCGGTCGTTGTTTTCGAACGCGATGGGGCGTTCTGTGGCACCGCCTGCAAGGATCGCGTGGCGGGAGTAGATACGCCAGAGGATCTGGCGGGGTTTGCCGGGGGCCGGGACGGGAAGGTGGTCGGAGACGCGTTCGACGGCGGAATAGATGCCGTGGTCCATCGCGCCCACGACGGTCGTGCGGGGCATGAGGCGGACATTGGGCATCTGGTGCAGGGTGCGGACAGTGTCTTCGGCCCAGTCGGCGCCGGAATGGTTGCCGATTGTCAGAGTTTCCGCGTTCAGGCGGCCA
Source organism: Fuscovulum sp. (assembly GCA_035192965.1). Taxonomy (NCBI): domain Bacteria; kingdom Pseudomonadati; phylum Pseudomonadota; class Alphaproteobacteria; order Rhodobacterales; family Paracoccaceae; genus Fuscovulum; species Fuscovulum sp. Next base: position 24,295 of record CP136571.1, read on the forward strand.
CCCATGCGGAAATCTTCGTCCGCGAGGATGACGCGGGCACCTGCGCGGCCTGCGGTCAGGGCGGCCATCAGGCCTGCGGGGCCTGCGCCGATGATGAGGATGTCGCAGTGCAGGAAGCCCTTGTCGTATTCGTCGGGGTCGTCCTGACGGGTCAGGGAGCCAAGGCCTGCGGCGCGGCGGATGATGGGTTCGTACAGCTTTTCCCAGAAGGCGGCCGGCCACATGAAGGTTTTGTAGTAGAAGCCTGCGGCGAAGAAGGGGGAGAGGCGGTCATTGATCCCCATCAGGTCGAATTTGAGCGAGGGGAAACGGTTCTGGCTGTTGGCTTCCAGCCCGTCGAACAGTTCGGCCACGGTGGCGCGGGTGTTGGGTTCCTGCCGCGCGCCGGAGCGCAACTCGACAATGGCGTTGGGTTCTTCGCTGCCCGCCGAAAGGGGGCCGCGCGGGCGGTGGTATTTGAAGCTGCGCCCCATCAGGCGGACGCCATTTGCCAGCAGCGCCGAGGCGAGGGTGTCGCCCGGATGACCTGTGTAGGGATGGCCGTCAAAGGTGAAGCGCAGGGTGCGCGAGCGGTCGATCTGACCGCCCTTGATGCGGTTGTCTTGTGTCATTTGCTGCGCCCCTTTGCGCGGGCCACATCGCGGGCGAGTTCGACCTTCGTGATCTCATGCGTCACAGTGTTGCGGGTGACGACGAGCCAGGAGCGGTCGCCCTGTTCGTGATACCAAAGCTCGCGGTGGTCGCCTGCGGGGTTGTCGCGGAGATAGAGGTAGTCGTGGAAGGCGTCCTGCGCGGCGGCGCTGTCGGCGAAGGACAGCGCGTCGGGGCGGTCGATCAGGGCGGCGTCACCGAGATAGGTGAATTCCTGCGCGTCGCGGGGCCCGAGGAGCGGGTGGTTAATGATCATGGCTGGCCCTTCAATGCAGGTTGGGCTGCGCGCCCTGCCCTTTTTCGTCGATCATCAGCCCCTTGCGGAAGCGATCGAAGCGATAGGCGGTGGCGGTGGGATGGGGTTGGTCGGTGGCCAGAAGATGCGCGAAGCACCAGCCCGAGGCGGGGGTGGCCTTGAAGCCGCCATAACACCAGCCGCCGTTGAAATAGAGGCCGTCGATATCTGTCTTGTCGATGATCGGCGATCCGTCCATCGACATGTCCATGATCCCGCCCCATGACCGCAGAAGGCGGGCGCGGCCGATCATCGGCATGAGGGACATGCCGCCTTCGGCCACGTCTTCGACCACGGGCATGTTGCCGCGTTGGGCGTAGGAGTTGTAGCCGTCGATATCGCCGCCGAAGACCAGACCGCCCTTGTCGGACTGGCTGACGTAGAAGTGGCCTGCGCCATAGGTCATGACGCCGTCGATGACGGGTTTCAGACCCTCGGAGACGAAAGCCTGAAGGACGTGGGATTCCATCGGCAGGCGCATGTTCACATGCGACATGACCTTGGACGAGGAGCCGGCGACGGCGACGCCGACTTTCTTTGCGCCGATAAAGCCGCGCGTGGTGTCAACGCCGGTGACGCGGCCAGCCTCGGTCCGGATGCCGATGACTTCGCAGTTCTGGATCAGGTCGACGCCGCGCATGTCGGCCCCGCGTGCGTAGCCCCATGCGACGGCGTCATGGCGGACGGTGCCGCCGCGCCGTTGCATCAGCGCGCCCTTGATCGGGAAACGGGCGTTGTCGAAGTTCAGGAACGGATACATCGCGCGAACCTGATCGCGGTTCAGCAGTTCCGCATCGGCGCCGTGCAAGATCATGGCATTGCCGCGCCGGGTGTAGGCGTCGCGCTGTGCGTCGGTGTGGTAAAGGTTGATGATCCCGCGCTGGGACACCATGGCGTTGTAGTTGAAGTCCTGCTCCAGCCCTTCCCAGAGTTTGAGCGAAAATTCGTAGAAGGGTTCGTTGCCGTCGAGAAGATAGTTGGAGCGGATGATTGTGGTGTTCCGCCCGACGTTGCCGCCGCCGAGATAGCCCTTTTCCAGCACCGCGATGCGGGCCTGCCGGAATTCCTTGGCCAGATAATAGGCCGTGGCAAGGCCGTGGCCGCCGCCGCCGATGATGATGTAATCATAGGCGGATTGCGGTTCGGGATCGCGCCATGCGGGTTTCCATCCTTTGTGGCCTGTCAGAGCCTCGGCGATCACACGGAAGCCGGAATAGCGCATGGTCTGTGTCCATCCTTGTTCTTGGGGGGACTATGGTCCTGCGGGCGGGAAAACATCCATCCGTTTCCGCCAAGCACCCATCCAGAACCGACATTGGATAATGTGGTTACGGGGGCGTGATGGCATATCATTCATTACACATTGTATTTTGTGAATATGTATCTATATCGGGCACCAAAGCAGGACAGAAGTGAGGTTCGCGATGACCGCCTTTGCAGCAGACATGACACTTCGGCCCGAGGTGACGGGGTTCTTTGATCCGGCGACGAATACGATCAGTTACGTCGTACGCGACCCGGCATCTGATGCCTGTGCCGTGATCGATTCCGTGATGGATATCGACTATGCCGCCGGGCGGATCACCTATGACCATGCCGATGAGATCATTGCCTTTATCCGCGACAAGGGGTGGCGGCTGGAATGGTTGATCGAAACCCATGTCCATGCCGACCATCTGTCGGCCGCGCCCTATATTCAGGGCAAGCTGGGCGGGAAGATCGGGATCGGGGCGAAGATCACCGTGGTGCAGGACACGTTCGGCAAGATCTTCAACGAAGGGACCGAGTTTCAGCGTGACGGCAGCCAGTTCGATGCGCTGTTCGAGGATGGCGACAGGTACCGGATCGGCGGGATGGAGGCTGTGGCGATCCACACGCCGGGACATACGCCCGCCTGTATGACGCATGTGATCGGGGATGCGGCCTTTGTCGGCGATACGCTGTTCATGCCGGATGGCGGATCGGCGCGGGCGGATTTTCCGGGGGGCGACGCGGGGGTGTTGTATGACAGCATCCAGACGGTGCTATCCCTGCCCGATGAGATGCGGCTGTTCATGTGCCACGACTATGGCCCGAACGGGCGGGACATCCGGTGGGAAACCACCGTGGGCGAGGAGAAGGCGCATAACATCCATGTGGGCGCGGGCGCGACGCGGGAGAGTTTCATCCAGTTCCGGACCGAGCGCGATGCGACGTTGGCGATGCCGAAGCTGATCATCCCATCTTTGCAGGTGAACATGCGGGCGGGCGAAATTCCGACCGATGCCAGCGGGCGACCGATGCTGAAGGTTCCTTTGAACGGGCTGTGATGTGATGGCCGATCTGCGGCGATACTTCCCCATTCTGGGCTGGGCGCGCGTTTATTCGCGCGCTGATCTGGGCAATGATCTGCTGGCGGCGGTGATTGTGACGATCATGTTGATCCCGCAATCGCTGGCCTATGCCTTGCTGGCCGGGTTGCCGCCAGAGGCGGGGTTGTATGCATCCATTCTGCCTATCCTGATCTATGCGGTGTTCGGCACGTCGCGCGTGTTGGCGGTGGGGCCGGTGGCGGTGGTGTCGTTGATGACGGCGGCAGCGGTGGGAGAGGTGGCGGCGGCGGGAACGGCGGATTACGCCACGGCGGCGCTGACACTGGCGGCGATGTCGGGCGCGATGCTGCTGGGGATGGGGCTGCTGCGGTTGGGCTTTATCGCGAATTTCCTGAGCCATCCGGTGATTTCGGGGTTCATCACAGCATCGGCGCTGCTGATTGCGGCGGGGCAGTTGGGGCCCTTGCTGGGGGTAAAGATCAGCGGGGATACGCTGCCGGAGCTGGTGTTGGGACTGGTGGGCGGGATCGGTGGGGCGAGTTGGATCACCGCGCTGATCGGGGCGGCGGCGGTGGGGTTTCTGGTCTGGGTGCGCAAGCGGATGAAGGGATGGTTGCGCGGGTTGGGTGTTCCGGCGCGGCTGGCTGATGCGCTGACAAAGGCGGGGCCGGTTCTGACCGTGGTGGCGACGACGGTCGCGGTCTGGGGGTTGGGCCTTGAGGCGCGGGGCGTGGCGGTGGTGGGGGCGGTGCCGCAGAGCCTGCCGCCCTTTACCTCGCCCGCCTTTGACCCGGACCTGTGGCGGGCGCTGCTGGTGCCGGCGCTGCTGATTTCGCTGATCGGGTTTGTGGAATCGGTTTCCGTGGCGCAGACGCTGGCGGCGCGGCGGGGGCAGCGGATCGTGCCGGATCAGGAATTGGTGGCGCTGGGGGCGGCCAATCTGGGTGCGGCAGTGACGGGCGGGTTCCCGGTGACCGGGGGATTTGCGCGGTCGGTGGTGAATGCGGATGCCGGGGCGGCGACGCCCGCGGCGGGGGCCTTTACCGCGCTGGGGCTGGCGGCGGCGGCGCTGCTATTGACGCCGCTGCTGTTTTTTCTGCCCAAGGCCACGCTGGCGGCGACGATCATCGTGGCGGTGCTGGGGTTGGTGGACCTGTCGGTGTTGCGGCGGACGTGGGACTATTCCCGCGCGGATTTCGCGGCGGTGGCGGGGACAATCCTTGTGACGCTGGGTGCAGGGGTAGAGGCGGGGGTATCCGTGGGGGTGGCGCTGTCGGTGCTGCTGCATCTGTGGCGCACGTCGCGGCCGCATGTGGCAGAGGTGGGGCTGATCGCAGGGACGCAGCATTTCCGCAACATCAACCGGTTCGAGGTGCAGACCCATCCAGCGCTGGTGACGCTGCGGATCGACGAAAGCCTGTATTTCGCCAATACGCGGTTTCTGGAGGATATGGTGATGGCGCGGCTGGCGGATGCGCCGGAGGTGCGGGATGTGGTGCTGATGTGCTCGGCGGTGAATGAGATCGACATGACCGCGTTGGAGACGCTGGAGGCGATCAATGCGCATCTGCGGGGCTTGGGCGTGCGGCTGCACCTGTCCGAGGTGAAGGGGCCAGTGATGGACCGGTTGCAGCGGTCGCATCTCCTGAAATCGCTGACGGGCCGGGTATTCATCAGCCAGTATGACGCCTGGTGCGCGTTGACGGGCGCGTCAGGCGGGCAGGGATAGCCTTGGCCTAGGAGGCCAGTCTTTCGCAAATCAGCAGGGCCGTGGCGAAACCCAAGGTGATCAGCGTGCCGCGCGAGGCGAAAGGTAAGGCGAAGCGGATTAAGCCATTCGCAAATTCGGCAATTCTGGCAGACACGCCCCTGTCCTTTCTGCTGCCGTCCCGGTGTGGGGCGGAAAGGACAGAATGGCAGAGCGTGGGTCTACTGTGGACGGCGCAAGGTCTGATGGATTGCGCGACCAAGGTCCGGCCCCGGCAGAAACAATGAACGGGCCCCGTTTCCGGGGCCCGCTTTGGCAATGATCGCGGCGCTTATTCGGCGGCGCGGATGAGGCCGTCGCCAAGGATCGTGTCGCGGGCGACGCGGGCCTCGGGGGCGGTCAGGCTGCGGCGGGCCGAGGGGCCGTAGGCGGTGAAATCCATGTCTTCCAGTTGCGGGAAGAGCGACAGGATTTCCTCGCGGGCGGCTTCGGCAAGCGCGCCCCAGCCGACATGGCCAGGATGGAAGCTTTCCGACGGGGCCCCTTCGGCATAGACGATTTCATGCGCGTCGAAGAGCATGTGGAAGTATTCCACCTCTGCCGCCTCTTCGGCACGGATCGTATGGTCGTTCACCAGAAGTTTGGCTGCGACCAGCACCTCGGGTTCGTCGAACAGCAGTTCCGCCTGCCAGCCCGACAGCAGCATGCGGTGCTGCGGCGAGACCCGCAGGGTGCGGCTGTTCCCAAGGGTGCCTGCCTCGATCACGATCGGGGCAAAGCGGCCCTTGCCTTCGACGATGCTGGATCCGATCCATCGGATCGGCTGGTAGCCGTGATCCATGGTCAGAACCAGATCGCCTGCGGCGAGGTCTTCGATCGCCTTTTCGCCTTCTGCCGTCAGGATACGGCTGCCGCGGGTGAAGCAGACAACCCCGGTGTTTTCCTGGTTCAGCAGATCGCCCGCCACCGCCGTACCGCCGTTCTGGATACGCAAGCCCCCGGCCCCTTGCAGGATGCCATCGGCCTGATCGGCGCGCAGCCAATCCAGCGGGTTGTTGAAGGTCGCGCCCGGGTTGGCCGCGTTGTAGAGGGCGAGGTTGGCTTCGTTGTAGAAGCTGGACAGATCGACGAAGTCATTGTCATCGGTCGCGGCGCCATCGGTGCCCTGGATGCCGGTGGTGGCATCAAAGTCAGTGATGGTGTCGGCCCCTTCGGCGACGAAGAGGTCGGCCCCGATGCCACCGGCCAAGAGATCGGTCCCGGCACCACCCGCCACGCGGTCACGGCCTGCGCCACCCTGAAGGGTATCGTTGCCCGAGCCGCCCTGCAGCGTGTCGTTTCCGTCGTCACCGACGAGCGAGTCATTGTCGGCCCCGCCGTCGATGCTGTCATCATCCAGCCCGCCGGAGATGACGTCGTTTCCGGCGTCACCAGCGAGGATGTCATTGTCATCGAAGCCGAAGATGGTGTCGTCACCTTCGCCGCCACGGACGGTGTCTTCGTTGTTGGCAGGCAGCGGATCGGTGCCGTCATTGGGCAGATCGGCCGGCGTTACGCCGGGGGTACCACCATAGAGGAGGTCGTTGCCGACGCCGCCATCGATGCTGTCATCGCCTTCGTCGCCAAGGATCGTATCCGAACCTTCGCCGCCAAGGATGGTGTCGTCATCAACCCCGGCATCGACAGAGTCATCGCCATCGCCAGCGTCGATCAGGTCGCCGTCATCGCCGGTGAGGATGGTGTCGTTTCCGGCCCCGCCGATCACCGTGTCGCGGTCATCCAGCGGATCGGTGTCAGAGAACGGCCCTGCCTCATCCGGGATGGCATTGGTGGCACGGGTTTTGATGAAGTCATCCCCGATCCCGCCGGTGACGCTGTCACGCCCATCGCCGCCAAGGACACTGTCATTGCCTGCGCCAGCATCGATCCGGTCATCACCTTCGTTGCCGGAGAGCGTATCGTCGCCTTCGCCGCCGAGAATGGTGTCGTTGCCGAGATTGCCTTCGACGATGTCATCCCCTGCGCCGCCGATCAGGCTGTCATTGCCCTGACCGCCTTGCAGGCTGTCATTTTCATCGCCGCCGTCGAGCGTGTCATCGCCCGCGCCGCCAGCCAGGGTATCGAGCCCTTCGTTGCCGATGAGGCTGTCATTGCCGTCGCCGCCAATGAGCGAGTCATCCCCTGCGCCGCCGAGAAGGGTGTCGGCTTCGGCCCCGCCATCCAGCGTGTCGTTGCCATCGCCGCCCGTCAGCAGATCGCGACCAGCCAGACCGACGAGCGAGTCATTGCCGGTGCCGCCATCGACGGTGTCGTCGCCCGCGCCGCCATCGACCGTATCGTCACCAGACCCGGCGATGATGCTGTCGTTGCCGCCGTTGCCGGCGACGGAGTCATTGTCGGCGCCTGCATCGATGATGTCGTTACCTGCCCCGGCCGTGATCGAGTCATTGCCGGCACCGGTTCCGATGTTGATCGGACCCTGCGCCCCTGCGCCGAGGACGGTATCGCCCGCAGAACCGGTGAGGACGCGTTCGATTTCGGAGAAGGTGATATCGCTTCCGGCATCCCCGTCCAGCCCGTTGACGTTGCCGTTTTCCGGGTTGGTTTCGTAGTTGACCGTCTGGGCCGTGGTCCCGGAGGACATGTCCAGCAGATCGCCTGCATTGCCGTTGGCGGCATCGTCAGGGTTGCCATCGGTGCCATCGCTGCCGCCGAAGATCTGGCCCGCGAGGTTGGGATCGGAGTTGTCGACGGTGAAGACGTCGTCGCCCGAGTTGCCGATGGCCGTATCGGCCCCGCCGACGATGATGTCATCATCGCCTGCGCCGCCTGTCACGCTGTCGGCCCCTGCCCCGCCTTGCAGCGTATCGGCCCCGGTGCCGCCAAGCAGCGTGTCGGCACCTGCGCCACCGGCCAGACTGTCGGCTTCGGCCCCGCCATCGAGCAGGTCATTGCCATTGCCGCCAAGCAGGGTGTCGTTGCCTTCGTTGCCTGTCAGGCTGTCATCATCATCACCACCGGCAAGGCTGTCAGCCCCTTCGCCGCCGGCCAGAGTATCGTTGTCCAGATCGCCGGACAGCGTGTCATCGCCGGTATCGCCAATCAGGCTGTCGTTGCCGACATTGCCAGACAGGCTGTCGTTGCCGGTGCCGCCATCGACCGTGTCATCACCCTGACCAGCATCGACCGTGTCATCGCCCTGGCCTGCGGCGATGGTGTCGTTCAGGCCATCGGTGCCGTCGATCTGGTCACCCTGACCGTCGGTATAGGGGATGCCACCCGGCCCCGAGGTGGGCGTCATCAGATCGCCCGCCGTGGTGCCGTCGACCACACCATTGCTGTCGAGCAGAACCCGCTCGATTTCCGAGAAGACGATGGTGACGGTCTGGCCCGAGCTGTTTTGATAGGTGGCGGTCCCGCTTTCGGGCCCGGTGAAATTGACCGTGGCGTTGGTGAGGCCGCGCAGATCGAGCACGTCACCGGTGCCGCCATTGGTGGGATCGGTCAGGTCTTCGCCTGCTTCGCCGCCGATGACGGTGATGGTGCCATTGCCGGTCAGCGCTGGGTTGACGAGGAATTCGTCATCGCCGTCGCCACCTTCGGCCCGGTCGCCCGCGCCGACGATGATGTCATCGTCATTGCCGCCGCCGAACAGGCTGTCGGTGCCTTCGCCACCGGTGAGGGAGTCTGCCCCTTCGCCACCGGCAAGCGTGTCGTTTCCGGCACCGCCATCCAGCGTGTCATTCCCGGCATCGCCAGTCAGGCTATCCGTGCCATCGGCGCCACGTAGGCTGTCAGCCCCGTCGCCGCCGACGATGGTATCGGCATCTGCGCCACCATCAACGGTGTCGTCACCCGCCCCGGCGAGGATGGAGTCGTTCCCGGCCCCGCCTGTGACCGTGTCATCATCGGCCCCGGCGTCGATGGTGTCATTCCCGCCACCGCCAAGGATGCTGTCTTCGCCTTCGTTGCCGTTCAGAACATCGGCATCATCGCCGCCATCCAGCGTGTCATTGCCGGCGCCGCCCTGAAGGGTGTCGCGGCCTTCGTTGCCGGTAAGGCTGTCATCTTCGGCACCGCCATCGAGGCTGTCATCGCCCAAGCCACCGAGGAGGGTGTCGCGACCTTCGTTGCCGAAGAGCGTGTCATTGTCCGCGCCACCGGTGAGGCCGTCGTCGGACAGGCCACCTTCGAGCACGTCATTGCCGGCCCCGCCGTCGAGCGTGTCAGCCCCGCTGTTGCCGATCAGGCTGTCATCGCCTGTGCCGCCCGCCAGACTGTCATTGCCGGTGCCGCCATCGACCGTGTCATTGCCAAGCCCGGCATCGACCGTGTCATTGCCCGCAGCCGCAGCGATGCTGTCGTTCAGCCCATCCGTGCCGTCAACCTGATCGCCCTGCGGATCGGTGTAGGGCGTGCCGCCCGGGCCCGATGTCGGGGTGATCAGATCGCCGCCGCCCGTGCCATCAACAACGCCATCAGCGCTGGTGAGGACGGTTTCGATTTCCGAGAAGTTGACCGTGATCAACTGGCCCGTGCTATTGCGGAAGGTGGCGGTGCCGTTTTCCGAGGTTCCGGTGATCGGGTCGGGGTTGGTGTAGACCACGACAACATCTGTCAGCCCGCGCAGATCCAGCACGTCGCCGGTGCGGCCGCTTGGGTTGTTGGTCGGGTCGATGACCGCCTCTTCGAGGGTTTCGCCACCGATGATCGTGATTGGCGCTGTGCCGGTCAGGGTCGGGTCAATGGTGAATTCATCATCCCCCGCGCCGCCCTGCGCGACATCGCCCGCGCCGGCCACGATATCATCGTCACCGTCGCCACCGATCAGCGAGTCATTGCCTTCCCCGCCTTGCAGCGTGTCAGAACCGTCACCGCCGGACAGCGTATCAGCGCCCTGGCCGCCGGTCAGGCTGTCATTGCCCGAGCCGCCACCGAGGCTGTCATCTCCAGTGCCGCCATCCAGCGTGTCATTGCCGCTGTCGCCTGCCAGCGTGTCGTTGCCAGCGCCACCGATGACGCTGTCATCATTCTCACCGCCGGTCAGCCGGTCGTCATTGTCGCCGCCATCCAGTGTATCTTCACCGGTGCCGCCGTTGATCGTGTCATTGCCTTCGTTACCGGTCAGGCTGTCATCATCGGCGCCACCGTCGATGCTGTCATTGCCCTGACCGCCAGTGATCGTGTCTTGGCCTTCGTTGCCTTGCAGCGTGTCATCGCCCGACCCGCCATCGACGGAGTCATCGCCGCTGCCTGCACCGATGGAGTCGTTGCCGCCGCCGCCATCGACGGTGTCATCGCCTGCACCTGCGGCAATGGTGTCATTGCCGGACCCGCCGGTGACGGTGTCATTGCCTGACCCGGTATTGACGTCGATGGGGCCGGTGGAGCCGCCGCCATTGATCGTGTCGTTGCCGGAACCGGTGAGAACACGCTCGATTTCGGAGAAGGTGAGGTCGGTGCCTGCATCTGCATCCAGCCCGTTGACCGTGCCGTTTTCCGGATTGACGCCGTAGTTGACGACCTGGCCCGTCGTGCCTGCCGACAGATCAAGCGTATCGCCCGCATTGCCGTTGGCCGCATCATCGGGGTTGCCGCTGGTGCCATCGCTGCCACCGTCGACGGTGGTGTTGACATCGGTCGCCGGATCGGTGCCGTCGAGGGTGAAGGCGTCGTCGCCCGTGCCACCCGTGGCCGTATCCGCGCCGCCGACTGCGATGTCGTCATCGCCTGCGCCACCGTTCAGCTGGTCATTGCCTGCGCCACCAGCCAGCGTGTCGGAACCCGCATCGCCGGAGACGATGTCATCGCCCAACTGGCCGTTGATGATGTCATTGCCGTCGCCGCCCGACACGGTGTCGTTGCCGCCAGCAGCAGTGATGTTGTCGTCCCCGAGATTGCCGCGGATGCTGTCGGCGTTGTCGGTGATCCGATCGCCTTGGGGATCGATGTAACCCAATTCCATCAACTCGCCGGAATTGGCCCCGTCCACCACGCCGTCGCGCTGGTCGACCGGCGGCGGCAGGAGGAGGTTCTCGATCTCGGAGAAGGTCACGGTCCGGACCCCGCCCGAGGCGTCGATCAACTCGACCGTGCCTGAGGTGGAGTTGCCATCCGCATCTGGCGTCTGAACGAGATTTCGGTAGCTTACATAGCCGCGCAGATCCAGCGTGTCATTGTCCGCCCCGGTGCTGCCGCCATCGACGACGATGCCCGAGGTCCGGCCGCCCAGTGCGTCGACTGCGTTCGCGTCGATCAGGATCGTGTCGGAATCGGCACCGCCAGTGATGGAATCGCCCGATCCACCGGTGATCGTGTCGTTGCCGCCCTGACCGAAGATCGTGTCGTTGCCATCGCCACCGGTGATTGAATCATTGCCCTCGGCGATAGCGGAGGGGTCTGTTCCGGTCAATTGGACCAGCCGCACGTTGTCGAGCGATACGCCGATGTTGTCTTCGACCCCGCGACCGCGGAATTCCAGCCGGTTTGTGCCGTCGCCGGAGCCTGCGATCAGATCCAAGGTGATCGTCTGATAGTTTGGCTCTGTGTTGGGATTGATCGAGGCGATCAACTGCCCGCCAAAGTAGACGTCGACGGAGTTATCCGAGGCGGCCGGAAGCCGGGCCGAATCCGCAACATCGAAGGTCAGACGGTAGGTTTCGCCCGCCACCATTCCCTGGACATTCTGGCCCAGATTGATGTTACCCGGCGAGCCTTCCATATCGACCGCCACCTGGCCATCGCTGGCTGGACGGCCGGTTTCGGGGTTGCGGTTGAAAACTTCGATCGTTGAGTTGGGGCCTGTGGTCGTCCAGCCGGGGATAGAGCCGTTGCCGACAAAGCCGAACGGATGCGGGCCGAGACCTGTCAGGTCCTCGAACGAGCCGTTGACGATCAGGTTGGTTGTCCCCGGCACGGGAGGCGCGGTGCCACCGTCACCGTACAGCACGTCATTGCCGCTGCCGCCGTCGATCGTGTCGGAGCCCCCAGCGCCATGCAGCGTGTCGTTGCCTTCGCCGCCGGCCAGCGTGTCATTGTCTGCGCCGCCATCGATCAGGTCATCGCCCGCACCGCCGGTCAGCGAGTCACGGCCCATGTTGCCAAGGAGGGTGTCGTTGCCTGCACCGCCGTCAACGACCTCATCCCCGCCTGCACCGGTGACGGAGTCATTGCCCGACCCCAGCTGGAGGCGTTCGATTTCGCGGAAGGTCGCGGTATCGCCGCTGTTCTGTTCGGTGATGCGGCCCGCCTCTGCCCCAGTGAAGTTGACGGACACAGCATCGGACTTTGCGGAAAGATTCAGCAGGTCACCCAACGCTTCGTCATCTTCGCCACCGATGATTTCTTCGTCATCGTCGGTCGGGGTGCCGCCTGTCAGGCTGGACACATCGATCGGACCGGAGGAGAACACACCCGTGCCGCTGCCATCGTTATGACCGACCCAACCGATGGTGAAGGTCTTGGCGATGTCGTTGTAGACGACCGAAACATTCTTCCAGTCAAAGTTGTCGAGGCCGGAAACAGAGCTGTTGCCGGACGTGTTCGTGACCGTGATCTCGTTCGAAACCGGGTTACCGTTGCTGTCGAAGACGCGGTATTTCAGCCCGTGCGAAGCGCCGAAAGCCGCGTCACCTTCGCCATAGACGGCCACGAAATAACCGCTGTCGCCAAGCGCCGTGATGATCGGCGGCCCCGGGAAGGGATGGCCCGGGTTGGTGGCGAGGTTGATATCCGACGCAATGACCGTTCCGGTTGCGCTGTCGACGATGGAGAAGGTCGGATAGGTGGTGCCACCCGTCGCGAAGGTTTCCATGTAACCCACGACGACACGCCCGTTCGGAAGCGTCGTGATGGAAACACTGTCCTGATCGAAGGTGTCAGTGCCGTCCACCGCCGTAGAGCCGATGCGGAAATCGTTGGTGGCCGGGGTGCCGTTGGCGTTAAAGATCCGGCCTTCCAGCGTCATCGTGTTGACGTCGTCGGAATAGCCATCGTTGACCCAGACAGCCATCCAGCGGCCATCGGGCAGCGCGGTGATCACGGGCGGGGATTCCCACGGCGTGAACTGCGTTTCGTTGTCGTTGCCTTCGATTTCGGACGTGGAGAAAACGGTATTCCCGTTCTGATCCAGCACTGTGTAGACCGGTTCATTGAAGCCGGTTTCGGCGTTGTTGCGCGCCCAGCCGATGACGACGTTGCCACCGGTCAGCTGCGTGATCGAAAGGTTGTCGACCTCGGTCGTATCGGTGCCGTCGATCGCCTGGTTGCCGACCGTGAATTCGTTCGTCACCCACTGACCCGTGGTCGGGTTGTAGATGCGGCCTTGAAGCGTCATCGAGGTGATGTCGTCGGAAGCGCCGTTCTTGGCCCAGACGAACAGGACGTTGCCATTGTCCAGCACGGTGGTCACCGGCGGGGATTCGAACACCGTCGTATCGTTCTGCTGGATCGTGGAGGGGCCGGAGACCACCGTCAGGTTGTTCGCCGACGGTTGCAGCACCGCGAAGATCGGCTCGTCCGCGTCGCCCTCTGCCGTGTTGCGGACGTAGGACAGCATAACGCGACCATCGTTCAGAAGATCGAGGTCGAGGTTGTCCCAGTCATAGCCATCGAAACCGTCGATGGCGGGCAGTTGGCCAAGGCTGATCTGGCCGGTTGCAGGCGTGCCATCGGCGTTGAAGATGCGGGCCTGCAGCTCCATCGTTTGGAGATCGTCAAAGATCGCATCGTTCGCCCAGACATAGAGCGTGCGGCCATCCGCAAGCGTCAGCATCTTGGGCGGAGACTGGAAGCCGGTAGTCGACGTGTTGATCTGGTTGGGCGAGACGGATCCGGGGTTGAACGTGCCGGTCCCCACCGAGGTGGAGTTGTTGTCAATGTCGTTCAGGAGGAACGTATCGTCACCCGCGCCGCCAAACAGCGTGTCGGCACCAGCGGCACCGTCGATCGTGTCGTTCCCGCCGGCGGCAAGAACCAGATCGTTGATCCCGTCGTTTCCGTCGATCTCATCCCCTTGGGCATCTCTATAGAGGGGGCCGATCTGATCTGCGCCCGCGGTGCCGTCGACAGGGTTGTTGGAAGCATAGGGCAGAGAGGTGCCGTTCGAGGTGATCGGACCGGCAGAGAAGACGCCTGTGCCGCTGCCGTCAGAGTGCCCGCCCCAGCCGATGGTGAAGGTGTCGTTGGTTGCGTTGTAATTGACCTGGACATTGTTCCAGTCAAAGTTGTCGAGGCCGGAAACAGAGGACCCGCCATTCGGGCCGACGACCGTGACCTCATTCGTGATCGGGTTACCGTTGCTGTCGAAGATGCGGTATTTCAGCCCGTAGGAGGCGCCGAAAGCTGCATCGCCTTCGCCATAGACGGCCACGAAACGGCCGGTATCGCCCAGCGCCATAAGGATCGGCGGCCCCGGGAAGGGATGGCTGGGGTTGTTGGCGAGGTTGATATCCGACGCAATGACCGTGCCGGTCGCTGTGTCGACGATGGAGAAGGTCGGATAGGTAGTGCCACCCGTCGCGAAGGTTTCGACATAGCCCACGACGACACGCCCGTTCGGAAGCGCGGTGATGGAGACATTGTCCTTGTCAAAGGTATCGGTGCCATCGACGGCGGTGGAACCGATGCGGAAATCGTTGGTGGCCGGGGTGCCGTTGGCGTTGAAGATCCGGCCTTCCAGCGTCATCGAGTTGACGTCGTCGGAATAGCCATCGTTGACCCAGACAGCCATCCAACGGCCATCGGGCAGCGCGGTGATCACGGGCGGGGATTCCCACGGCGTGAACTGCGTTTCGTTGTCGTTGCCTTCGATCTGGGACGTGGAGAAAACGGTGTTCCCGTTCTGATCCAGCACCGTGTAGACCGGTTCGTTGAAGCCGGATTCAGCGTTGTTGCGCGCCCAGCCGATGACGACGTTGCCACCGGTCAGCTGCGTGACGGTGAGGTTGCTCATATCAGCGCTGTCGGTGCCATCAACAGCCTGGTTGCCGACCGTGAATTCGTTCGTCACCCACTGACCCGTGGTCGGGTTGTAGATGCGGCCTTGCAGCGTCATCGAGGTGATGTCGTCGGAAGCGCCGTTCTTGGCCCAGACGAACAGGACGTTGCCATTGTCCAGCACGGTGGTCACCGGCGGGGATTCGAACACCGTCGTATCGTTCTGCTGGATCGTGGAGGGGCCGGAGACCACCGTCAGGTTGTTGGCCGACGGTTGCAGCACCGCGAAGATCGGCTCGTCCGTGCCGCCCTCTGCCGTGTTGCGGACGTAGGACAGCATAACGCGACCATCGTTCAGAAGATCGAGGTCGAGGTTATCCCAATCATAGCCATCGAAACCGTCAATGGCGGGCAATTGACCCAGGCTGATCTGGTCTGTCGACGGCGTGCCATCGGCGTTGAAGATACGCGCCTGCAGCTCCATCGAGGTGAGATCGTCCGAGATCCCGTTATTCGCCCAGACGTATAGTATGCGGCCATCCGCAAGCGTCAGCATCTTTGGGGGAGACTGGAAGCCCGTTTCCGATGTGTTGATCTGGTTGGGCGACGGGCTGTAGTTCGAGATCACAGACGAGGGCATGGCAGCTGCCTTTACTGGTTAAAAACACTTGGCCCCTTACACCTGAACGCCTGACCTTTCCTGATGCCGCCGCAGGCCCCCTTTCCACCCCGTACAGGCACCAGAACCCGTAGAGTGGAAACCGCAGCACACCGGAAATGACGAGCAGCCGTCAAAGACCGATACAGTGGACACTCTTAGTAGTTTCTTTCCCAGTCGCAGCGGGTTCAGTCGACAAGCGCCAAAAAAGCCGGGGAATTGTCAGAAGTAACGCTTGGCGCCAACGAGGTGGCACGAAACGCGGTTGGCGACAGGGTTTTTCGACGGTTGGCGGCAGATCATTGTTTCCGATATGCGCAAATGGCATTTTGTGGCATAAGGCTGCGGTTCTTGGTTGGGGAATTGGCGCGAATCGTATCACGCCACGGCCCTGCCCGACGTGTTGGCGGGATAAAGGTGTGCTTTTTGCAGCCGTATACCCCTTAAGCCCGAAGCGGGCTGGCGTTGATGCGAACTACGAGTTGTGTTGAGTGGAGTGCAAGTTGCCTATGAGTGAATCCGCCCGGACTGTTTCCCCCGCACAGGTGGTTTCCACCTTTGGTTCGAGCTTTTACGTTCGTAGCGATTCGGCTGCGGAATACTTTCTTCACCCTGTCTTTCTGCGTTTTCTGATGCTTTCGTTGGGCATCTATACGCTTATGGACCAAAGCGATGCCGCCCAGCTTTTGGTTGGATGGCAATTGCCGATGATGTGGCTGGCGACGGCGCTGACGGTGATCGCGAGCCTTGTCGTGCTGGGTGGTTTGATATTGCGGCTGTATCTGCGCGGCGTTCTGCGCCGCATCTATACGCCGTTCCTGGTGCTGCCCATCGTCATCCTTGCGGAAATCACCGAACAATCGGTTGTGCAACTGTTGCAGGCAGGGGACTGGAAAACCTTGCCCGACACGCTGACAGATCTGACGCGGAACATGATGGTGGTTCTGCTGCTGGATGTCATGCATGTGCTGTATGTTGTGCCGACCCATCCGCTCGCCGTGCCCCGGATAGACGGGCAGGCGAAGGGAACGCCAGCGGATGCGCCGTCACAACGGGCAACCTTGGTACCCTTCCAGCCAGCCATCGTGGCAACAGAGCCGCCGGTGAGCGTGGAGCAGTTGCCGGATGAGGCTGAGGCTGTTGAGAGCAGTATTGATGGCGAGATCATCCGCATCGCGGATCGCACCTTCGCCATCGGGGAAATTCAATCGGTGCGGACCGAGGATCACTACCTGAATGTCGTCACGCGCACCACGCGCAACATGTTGCGGGCAAAGCTTTCAGACCTGGACTTGTTGCATGACGGACGCCATGGGGTGCAGATCAACCGGTCGCAATGGGTGAGCTTTGCGGCGATCGAGTCAGTGGTTGATGAGGAAAACGGTCAGATCACTTTGCAGATGGTGAACGGCGACAGCGCGACCGTGTCGCGCACGCGGCGGCTGGTGTTCATGCAACTGTTCAACGGTCACCGAACCCGGCAGGCCTAGCGCGAAAAGCGCATCGGCAGGGTGAAGCTGATGCTGTCCTGTGTCAGGCCTTCGGGCGCGGCGGGAAAACGGCCTGCGGCGCGGACAGCCTTGATCGCCGCCTCGTCCAGCGCCGCATTGCCGGAAGATGCCGCGATGGAGAGACCGGCCAGCGCGCCGGACCGGGTGACCGTCAGGCGGACTGTCACCGTGCCGGATGCGCCGTCTGCGGCCAACGGATAGCGTTTGCGCTTTTCGATTCGGGCCCGGATCTTTGCGCCCCAGTTGGCCGTCAGATCGTTGATCCGGCCTTGTGACAGGCTGGGTGCCTGTGCCTGCCCGCCTTCGCCTGCAACAGCCCCGCCGCCCGTGCCCGCTGCAACCTGCGCGGCGCTACTTTCTGACGGGGAAGGTTGTTCCGGGCGCGGTTCGGCGACAGGGGCGGTAGCTTCGGGGGGTGCGGGACGGGGCCGGGGCTTTACTGCCGGAGGCGGCGGGGGCGCGGGGGCCGTGTCTGCCTGCGGCAGGGCATCCGGCAGCGCGGGGGCAAGCGGCGGAGGCGTCAGGGACGGCAGCGCGGGGGCAACGTCGTTCAGGGCCATTTCCGGCAGTGCGGGGGGGGACATTTCGGGGGTGGCGGGTACAGCCAGTTCGGAAAGCGCGGGCGTATCCGGTGGGGCATCCCAAGCGGCGACCATGTCAGAGACGGATGGACCCGCAGCCTGGAGCGAGATCATGTCAGCCCCGCCTGCCCCGCTGCCCGACGCGCCAGCCGGGCCGGGGCGCAGGGCAAAGGCGCCCAGATGAAGGCCCAGTGCAAGGATCAGCGCAAGGGCGGCCTGAAGCCGAGCGCCGGTCATGGGGTGGCCCCGCCGACGGCGACAAGCTCGATATTGTCGAACCCCAGCGCGGGCAGTCGCGGCATCAAGGCGGCAAGCCGGGCGGCGGGAAGGGCGCTGTCGGCGCGAAGGGTGAGGCGGGGCGGATCTGCGAGACAGTCGATACTGCGGCAGTGATCCGTGCGGCTGGCGGTCAAAGCCGCCAGCGCCGCATCGCCGCGCGCATCGCGATAGCCCAAAAGGCCATCGGCGGCGATGAAGAGGGTGAAGTCACCCTGCGCCTCTGCCTCAGTCATGGCCTGTGGGGGGGTGACAGCAAAAGGTTCGGGGGCGGTCATCCGGGCTGCGATCAGGAAGAAAATCAGCAGCAGGAAGATCACGTTGATCATCGGCAGCAGGTTTTCTTCAGGTTTTCGGCGCGGCGGATCGCGGAAATCCATGCGGTCACTCCACCAGAACCAGCCGGGTCAGGCCTGCCGTACCCAGCCTGTCCATCACCGCGACCAGCGCCTGAAGGTCGGCCCCGTCGCGGGCGCGCAGGATGATCGCATCGTTGGGGGATTGCATGAGCGGGGCAAGCGCGGCGGCCAAAGCATCGGCCGTAACGGGGACGCCGTTCAACGACAGGCCTGTCGGGGTAAGCTCCACAAGCCGGGGCGGGCCGCTGTATTCGCCTGCGCCACCAGTAGAGGAAAGGGGCAGCGCGCGGTCGACGCCAAAGCGCGAGGCGAGCATGAAGAAGATCAGCAGCAGAAAGACCACGTCGATCATCGGCGTCAGGTTCGGACGCCGCCGCGTGCGGGGGGCATCGTCGAAACGGATCATTCGGCGGCCTGACGCAACGGCGCGGTGTGGCGCGGGCCGTGCAGGATGCGGGTGGCGGCATCCTCCATATCGTGGCGCAGGGAATCGACCACGGCTTCGAACCATGTCAGCGCCACTTGGGCGGGGATGGCCACGGCCATGCCGGCGGCGGTGGTCAGCAGCGCCTCCCATATCCCGCCAGCAAGGAGGGCTGGGTCAGCGCGGGCACCGGCCTCTTGCAGGGTTTGGAAGGCCGCGATCATGCCGGTGACGGTGCCCAGCAGCCCCAGAAGCGGGCCGATGGTAGAGGCGAGTTCCAGCCCCCGCAGACCATCGCGCGCCTGAGCCAGAAGACCACGGGCGACACGGCCAGCCTCGGCCTCGGCGGCGTCGCGGTCAAGGCTGGGGTCGAGCGCGGCGCGCATCACGGCATGGGCAAGGCGGGCGCGGTGCGATTTGCGGTTGGCCAGAAGGGCCAGCGCCTCGGCCGTTTTGCCCTGCGACCAGAGGTCGAGCGCGGCAGCTGTGTGACGGCCACCCGACCACGCGCCAAACGACAGAAGGCGCATGATCTTCCACAGGATCAGGGCGGCGGTCAGGACGGACAGCCCGGCAATCGCCCACATGGCCGGACCGCCCATGTCGATGAAGGAGACAAGCGACGCCAGCGCGTTTTCCGGCGCCGTGGCACCAAGTTCGACAGCAGGGTCCATGGCATCATCCTTGTGGCAGGAGTCTTGCCTATGATCGGAGGCTTGGGCTTGTCAACGCCAGAGGGCCGGTGCCGACGGGTGTTTTCCCGGTCGCGGGAGGCTGGCAGACCTTGCGCGAGCGAAAGCGACCATCGCCGGTGCCAGACCGGCCAGGCCGCCTTTGCGCGCGGTGGTCAGCGCAGGCTTTGCAGCAGGGCCTGCGAGGGGGTTCCGGTGACGGGCAAGCCTTGGCTGGCCTGATAGGCGCGGATCGCGGCTTCGCTGTTGGCACCGATCACGCCGTCAGACCCCTGCGTATCAAAGCCGCGCGCGGTGAGGCGCTGTTGCAGGGTAATCCGGTCCTGTTTTGTGAGCCCGTTGGCATCGGGCGGGAAACTACCTTGCAATGGCCCTGCCCCGCCGATCCGGTCGGCCAGATGGCCGACGCCGATCGCATAGGCATCGGAGTTGTTATACTGCTTGATGGCGCGGAAGTTGGCGGTGGTGTTGAAGCTGGGACCGCCCAATTGGGGTTGGATCACGCCACCGGACGGGCCGCCACTGCCAACCTCACCGCCCCAGCGCAGGCCGGGGGTCCAGCCGTTGCGTTGCAGATAGGCTGCGGTGGAAGCCAGCGCATCGGTGGGATCTTCGGACCAGATGTCGCGCCGCCCGTCACCCGTGAAATCGACCGCGAATTGCAGGTAGGAGGTGGGGATGAACTGCGTGTGCCCCATGGCACCGGCCCAACTGCCTGTCATGCGTGCGGCGGGGATGTCGCCGTTTTGCAGGATTTGCAGCGCAGCGATCAGCTGCTGTTCGAAGAACGGCCCGCGCCGCCCGTCAAAGGCGAGGGTCGAGCAGGCCGAGATGACGGGCACGTCGCCGCGCCGTTCGCCATAGAAGCTTTCCAATCCCCAGATCGCAGTGATGATTTCCGCATCGACGCCATAACGCGCTTGCAGCGCGTTCAGGGTGCCACGGTGGCGGGCAAAGGCGGCGCGGCCTTTTGCGACGCGTTCATCTGATACGGCGATGGAGAGGTAATCTTCGAGACTGCGGCTGGTTTCGGTCTGGTTCCTGTCGCGCGTCACGACGCCGGGAAGGTAGCCGGTCCCCTGAAACGCTGCCGAGAGGGTGGGTTGCGAGATGCCCTGCGCAGTGGCGCGGTCGCGGAAGGAGGCCACCCAGGCATCGTAGGCACCGTTCGGCACGGGCCGAAGGTCGGCCGGCAGTTCGCCCGGAAACGTGGGGCTGCCACCACGCGGCAGGCTTGGCGCACATGCGGTGATGCCAAGGCCCATAAGGCCAAGGCCGAAGAGGCGTCTGTTGATCTGCATGGGTCTGCTCACCTCTGTCTGCGTTTTTCGCAATAGTGCCGGGAGTTGGCAGCGCATACAATGGTGCAGGTCCGGCATCGGCTGAATACGGGGGATGCGGCGCTTAGATTGATAGCCGGATGAACGGCGCGGATCAGCGACTGTTTGCGCCGTAACTCGGGCATAGGGGGATTTGCTCAGCGAGGCCGCCCGGCAGGAAATCGCTACCGGAAGAGCGGAGGAACGCCGACGCCCCCGCGCTTATTCGCCGATCACGGGGCCGAGCGTTGCCCTTTCGGTGCGCGTCTGATCCAGTCGGCCTGCGAAAATTTTTCCTTGGACGGAGCGAGCATGAAGACTCTGAACGCCGATTTCACCAATTGGCCAGATGCCGCAGGTTCGAATTCGCACCGCAGCGTCCTTGGCCCCGACCTGATCATCGAAGGGGATGTCACCTCTACCGGGTCTGTCGATGTTGAAGGCAAGATTGTCGGGTCGGTCCGTGCGCCAGGTGTCGTAATTGCGGGTTCTGGTCATGTTGAGGGCAACGTCGTGGCGCATGATCTTTCGGTGCTTGGAACGGTATCGGGCATGATATCAGCCCGGAACGTCCAGCTTGCGCCAAGCGCCGTTGTGCGTGCCGACATTGCCCACGCACGGATCGCGATAGAAGCAGGTGCCGAGATGGACGGCAGGCTGCGACGCAAAGCCTGACTGGCCGACTGTAGCAAGGGGCGCAGGAAGGCCGACAGGTCGCGTTGTGCCGTTCTCTCGCGGCGGTCAGGCCTTGGCAGGAACGGTCAAAAGCTGCAGGGCATCGGCAAAGTAAGGGCGGAACCCTGCGGGCTGCCCGGACATTGGGAAATGGCCCAACTCTTCCATCACCGTACAGGTTGCGCCCGGACTAGCCGCGGCTGTGCGGCGGGCTTCTTCGAGCGTGAAAGTCAGGTCGTGGATCATCGGCGCGACGGCGCCGGATCGGCCTTGATGCGCGGGGTGGAGATAGGCTTTCACAGGGCGATCCTCCGCGCCCGGGCGGCGGGAACCGGTGCTGCGGCGGTTGCGGCCAGAAGGCCATCGCGCAGGGATTTGCCGTTTTGCCACGGCCCGAAACCCGACGCCACGTTGATGTGGCCGGCATTCCCCAGATCGACAAGATCGCTGCCCCAGACCTTTGCCAGATGGGCAGCGCGGTCGAACTGCATCCAGGGATCGGTCCGGCTGGCGACGACGGTGGTCGGGATATCAAGCCGCAGTTCCGGGATCGGGCCGAAATGGCCGATGCGATCACTGCCTGTCGTTTCGGCCGGTGCCACAAGAAGGGCCGCACGTACCCGCAGATGCGGCCAAGTCGCCAGCAGGCGCGCGATCAGCACCGCGCCCAGGGAGTGACCGACAAGAATGCTGTCGGGATGACGCAGGATCCTCGAGGCAAGCTCGATTTCCCACACCGCGGGAACCGGACGGTCGGGATCGGGAAGATCCACCATCAACGCCTTGGGGTCTGTTGCCGCCCACCAATCCTGCCAGTGCGGAGCGGGCGAGCCGTCAAGGCCGGGAACGATCAGTGTCTTGGTCATCTTTTCCCCTTTCGGACTGCGACTCGGCGTCTGCTTTAAATCTAGCAAGTTTGTCGTGTTTTTGGTTCCAAAGATGATTGCGAAAAGGGATGACCATTCCTGTGTAGAAGCCTTAGCGAGAAACCGTGTCTACCGGATAGGCGGTGGTAAACTTCATCCGCTCCATCGCGAAATGGCTGGTGACGTTCTTGATCGGCACCGCATCGGTGAGGCGTTTGTAAAGCCGGTCGAAGGCCATCATGTCGGCCACGGCGACGCGCAGCAGATAGTCGATCTCGCCTGCCATGCGGTACACTTCCATGATCTCGGGGATCGCATCGGTGGCGGCGGCAAAGGCCGCGCGCCAGTCGGCGGAATGGTCGGGCGCTTCGATCTCGACAAAGACGGTCAGCCCAAAGCCCAACTTGGTGGGATCGGCCAATGCCACCCGCCCCGTCAGCACGCCGGTGGCTTCAAGCTTTTGGATGCGTTTCCAGCAGGGCGTCTGCGAGAGGCCGGCCTTGTCGGCGATCTGGGCGATCGGCAGGGTCGCATCGCGCATCAGTTCCGCCACGATCTTGCGGTCGATCAGATCAAGGTATGTCATACTGTGGCTGCCTTTCTGGCCCGACTGGTGGGCTTGAAACGCAGCATGCATCAAATCAAAATAAAGTCTATGGTCTTTGTCGTGTTTAAGCGATGACGGGAAAACCCCACAGTCGATCCCTGTTTTCTAGGTGTTTTCCGGCAACGAGGCCGGGCATTGCCCACGGCCCCGCAATCCCGACATTGATTCTCGTCATTCCAGCCCGTAACTCTGATCCATGATCACGCAGAAGATGAAATACGCCCTAAAGGCGCTGCTGGTCTTGGCCGACGAGGCGGCCAAGGGCCAGCCGGAACCCCTGACGATCGAAGAGATCGCCAAGCGGTCCGACACGCCCAAGCGGTTTCTGGAGCATATCCTGCTTGAGGTCCGCAATGCGGGCGTGATCGCGTCGATCCGTGGGCGGTCTGGCGGGTATGTGCTGATCAAGAAGCCGACAGAGGTGTCGATCTCGGAGCTTCTGCGCACCATTGACGGGCCGATTGCCCCCCTGCCCTGCCTGTCGCGCCGCGCCTATCAGCGCTGCGAAGATTGCGCGGATGAAGCGACCTGCCGGATTCGGAAGGTCTTTGCCGATGTGTTCTGGTCCTATCTGGTGATGATTGAATCCCTGACCCTACAGGACATGCTGCAATCGGGCGTGGTCGCGGATCAGGTTCTGGGCAGCACCTAAGAAACTCAATTCAATAAGAAAACCTCTGCTCACAACGCGGGCTCCACGCCGCCGGCGGAGAATAAACTTCTATATACACGACAAATTTTAGCGTGAATTTTCCTTTGCAATACTCGACTATCCCTGTCGTTATTACAGAGATGACAGGGCTGATCCCTGCCTGACAGCGAAGGAGACATGTGATGACTGCTGCACTCCACCTTGATCCGATTGGACGGGCCGGACGCGCGATGTCGGCAATGCCGGCCCCGCTGTCGCAAGCCTGTGCCGTTCGTCTGATCGACCGGCGCACGGGTCAAACCCACCGCATCAATGGCAGCCCTTTGGTGCTGTTCACCAAATCGCCGGACGAAGCCGTGGCAGAACTTCTGTCCGGCCGCGATGCCGCGGTGTGGGAAGCCCGCGTGGAACCCATCGGCGCCGCACCCCGCAAGAACGGGGGCCGCGAATGACACCCTCGGCCGCCATCCCGCAAACCATTCTGGGCCTTGTGCCCTACCGCCCCCTCACCCCCAACCATTCCAGATCTCAGCAGGAGAATACCATGCTTGCCACCATCACCCTTGCCGGGACCGTGACGGCCCAGGGACCTGTCGTTGACGCCCATGCCGATGGCCGCCTGACCATCACCGATGGTTTGCGCCGCCTGACCGGCTGGCCGGTGGCCCGCGCGCTTCGCGGCACCCTGTCGGCCATCGCAATGTCTGTGCTGGCGCTTGGCACGGCGCCCGCCACGGTTCAGGCCGAGACGCTGCTGAATGTCAGCTATGACCCGACGCGTGAACTGTATCGCGAGTTCAATGAGGCGTTCACCGCCTGGTGGGTGGCCCAAGGCAACGAAGCGCCGGCCATCGAGGTGAGCCATGGAGGATCGGGGTCGCAGGCCCGCGCGGTGATTGACGGGTTGGAAGCGCAGGTTGTGACACTGGCCTTGGCCGGGGACATCGACCGGATTGCCGAAACGGGCAAACTGCCCGCAGATTGGCAGACGAAATTGCCAAAGAATTCGTCGCCCTACACCTCGACCATTGTGTTTCTGGTGCGCGAGGGGAACCCGGAAGGCATCGCTGATTGGGGCGATCTGGTGAGGGAAGGGGTTGAGGTCATCACCCCGAACCCGAAAACCAGCGGTGGGGCGCGGTGGAATTACCTTGCTGCCTGGGCCTGGGCGGAAAAGAACGGGCAAAACCCGCAAGAGTTCGTGGGCAAGCTATTCGCCAATGTCCCCGTGCTGGACAGCGGGGCGCGCGGATCGACCACGACCTTTGCGCAGCGCGGCATCGGTGATGTGCTGTTGGCCTGGGAGAACGAGGCCTATCTGGCGCTGAAGGAATTGGGCGAGGATCAGTTCGATATCGTCGTCCCGTCGATCAGCGTTCTGGCCGAACCACCGGTGGCCTTGGTTGAAGGCAACATCAAATCCGATGAGCAGCGCAAGCTGGCCGAAGCTTATCTGAACTTCCTCTACACGCCCGAAGGGCAGGCGCTGGCCTTCAAGCATTTCTACCGCGCCTGGGATGCTTCGGCGGCAAATCCCGAAGACGTGGCCCGCTTCCCGAAGCTGGAACTTGTGGACATCGCCAGCTTTGGCGGCTGGGCCAAGGTGCAGGCAGACCACTTCGCCGACGGCGGCATCTTCGACCAGATCTACGTGCCGAAGTAAGGAAGCAAGATGGGCAAACCCCTGATCCACCGATCCCCCATGCCCGGCCTTGGCCTCAGCATGGGGATCACCCTGACGATGCTTTCCCTTGTCGTCCTTTTGCCCATCGGCGCCCTTCTTCTGAAGGGCGCCAATTACGGTTTGGCGGGCATCTGGGAAACCGTGAACCGCGAACGCGTCTGGGCGGCGCTGTTCCTGTCGTTCCGGCTGTCGCTGTTTGCGGCGCTGTTCAATCTGGTGTTCGGTGTGCTGCTGGCCTGGGTTCTGGTGCGCTATCGCTTTCCCGGCCGACGCATTCTGGATGCTGCCGTGGACTTGCCCTTTGCGCTGCCCACCGCCGTGGCTGGGATTTCGCTGACGGCGCTTTATGCGCCCAATGGGGCCTTTGGCCAGTTGGCCGCCGAAATTGGCTGGAAGATCGCCTATACCCAATGGGGCATCTTCATCGCGCTGGTCTTTGTGGGCCTGCCCTTTGTCACCCGGACGGTTCAGCCCGTGGTCGAAGAGATCGAGCGCGAAGTTGAAGAGGCATCGGCCACGCTTGGGGCGAGCCGTCTGCACACCATCCGCCATGTCATCCTGCCAATGCTGACCCCTGCCGCGCTGACCGGGTTCGCGCTGTCGCTGGCGCGTGCGGTAGGGGAATACGGATCGGTCATCTTCATCGCAGGCAACATCCCGCTGGTGACGGAAATCGCACCCCTGTTGATCATCATTCAGCTGGAAGAGTTCAACTATGACGCCGCCGCCGCCATCGGCATCGCGATGCTGCTGATCAGCTTTGCGATGCTGTTGGTCATCAACCTGATTCAGGTCTGGAGCCGCCGGAGGATTGGATATGTCTGATTCAACCGTGAACAAGGGCACCGTTGCCCGCTTTCGTTCCGCCACCGAGGAAAACCCCGCCACCCGCTGGACCCTGATCGCCATCGCCTTCGTGGGCCTTGCGATCCTTGTCTTCGCGCCACTGGTTGCCATCTTTTTCGAAGCGCTGGCCGATGGCGTCGCGGCATCGCTCAAAAGCCTCGCCTCGCCCGATGCCCGCGATGCAATCCGGCTGACGCTGACCATCGCCGCCATTTCGGTGCCGCTGAACGCGGCCTTCGGCATCGCGGCGGCGTGGTTCATCACCAAGTTCGATTTCCGGGGAAAGGCGTTTCTGATCACGCTGATCGACCTGCCCTTCTCTGTCTCGCCGGTTGTTGCGGGCCTATGCATCGTGCTGATGTTCGGCACCAATTCGTTTGTCGGCGGCTGGCTGGTGGCGAACGGCTATCCTATCGTTTTCGCCATGCCGGGCCTCATTCTGGCCACCATGTTCGTGACCTTTCCCTTCGTCGCGCGGGAACTCATCCCCGTGATGATCGAACAGGGCCGGGCCGAAGAAGAGGCGGCGCTGACCCTTGGCGCCTCTGGCTGGCGCACCTTCTCGACGGTTACGCTGCCCAATATCCGCTGGGCGCTGCTGTACGGGGTACTGCTGTGCAACGCCCGCGCGATGGGCGAGTTTGGCGCGGTGGCCGTGGTGTCGGGCAAGATCCGGGGGCAGACCGCCACGATGCCGACCACCATCGAGATGCTGTATCAGGAATACCTGTCCGTTGCGGCGTTCAGCCTTGCCGCCGTGCTTGCCCTGTTGGCGCTGGTCACACTGTTGCTGAAAACCGCGCTGGAAATCCGCCATGCCGATCAACTCGCTGCCGCGCACCGCCACTAGGAGAAGCCCTATGCACATCGAAATCGACGAAATCTCCAAGCAGTTCGGCACTACGGCAGCCTTGCATCCCGTATCGCTGTCGCTGCCATCGGGCGCGTTGGTGGCGCTGCTTGGCCCCTCTGGTTCCGGCAAGACGACACTGCTGCGCATTCTTGGCGGGCTGGAGTTTCCAACATCCGGCCGTGTCCTGTTCGACGGGCAGGATGCCACCGGCTTGACGGTGCAGGAACGCCGCGCCGGGTTTGTATTTCAAAGCTATGCCCTGTTCCGCCATATGACGGTGTTTGACAACATCGCCTATGGCCTGAACGCCCGCCCACGTGCCGCACGCCCCACCAAGGCCGAGATTGCCCGCCGCGTGACCAAACTGCTGGAGCTGATCCAACTGCCCGACATCGGCGCGCGCTATCCAAGCCAGCTGTCCGGTGGTCAGCGCCAGCGTGTTGCGCTGGCCCGCGCGCTGGCCATTGAACCGCGGATGCTGCTGCTGGACGAACCTTTTGGCGCACTTGATGCCAAGGTCCGCAAGGAGCTGCGCCAAGGTCTGCGCGACATCCATGATACGACAGGTTTGACCACCGTCTTTGTGACCCACGATCAGGAAGAAGCGATGGAACTGGCCGATCTTGTGGTGGTCATGTCGATGGGCAGGATCGAACAGATCGGCAAGCCGCAGGATATTCGCGCCCGCCCGGCCACCGCTTTCGTGCGGGACTTCATCACCGCGTGACGGCAAAACGCTGTGCACTGACCAGTTGCTCTATCCTCGCCACAAGGCGACACTGACCGCCAGGTTCCGGTTGCGGCTGGATCAAGGGTGTTTGGCGGGTCCGTCGGAAATGGGCCCGGCAACGCGTGGTGAGCGGGGGGCGAAGATGAACGACAGGCGGGGCGAGGAGCCACAAGCACGGTTAAGGCCCGCACCATGGGCATAGACGTGTCGAAGCCGCCGGTGGTTCTTGTCGTCGGATCGCTGCATCACGACATCATGGTCGAGGCCGACCATTTGCCGCGCGCCGATGAAACAGCCGTCGGGCGGCGCTGGTATCCCAAGTTTGGCGGCAAGGGTGGCAATCAGGCCGTGGCGGCGCAGGCCGCAGGGGCGACCGGGCGGATGTTCGGGGCCGTCGGGAAGGACGGGTTCGGTGCTTTCCTTCTGGATGTGTTGAAGACGCGCGGGGTGGACCACCGCTTTGTCCGGCAGATGGACGATGCCGGTACGGGCATGAGCGTGGCAATTCAGGACGCCCGTGGCGATTACGCGGCAACAATCGTGTCTGGCGTGAACCTGCTGCTTGATCCGGCGGCGCTGGAGCAACCTGCGCTTTGGCAAGATGTGCGGGTCCTTGTCCTTCAGAACGAGATACCAGCAGAGGTCAACCTGGCGGCCGCCAAGCTTGCGCGGCAGCGCGGGGTGACGGTCGTGCTGAATGCTGCTCCGGCGCGCGAATTGCCGGCTGAATTGCGCGGCGCGGTGGATGTGCTGGTGGTCAATGCGATCGAGGCAGAGATGTTCGGAACGGACCCGGTCATCGACCTTGCCTCTGCGCTTATTGCGGCGCGCCAGCTTGCGGCGCACTATGCCAATGTCGTGGTGACTGCGGGTGCGCATGGTCTGGCCGCATGGACGGCCGAGGGCGCCCAGATCACACTGCCCGCCCGAAAGGTGCGTGTGTCCAGCACGCATGGGGCCGGCGACTGCTTCACCGGAACGCTTGCGGCCAGTCTTGCCAGCGGGCAGTCGCTTGCCGAAGCTTGCGCAGCAGCGTCAGACGCCGCTGCATCCCACGTCGAGGGAAATGGCGTTGCAACTGGTGGCCCGGACGGCATCGACGGGCGCGCATGACCACCGGGTTCCAGTCGGACTGAACCAAGGAATATTCGCAGGGCACCAGCGAAGACTCCTTAGGCTCCAGACTCATTGATCGTCAAAGCCAGAACAAGACGGTTGCGGCCAAAGCGACGGCGGAGAGGAAGACCTTCGGGCACCTGTCGTAGCGGGTGGCGATGCGGCGCCAGTCCTTCAGCCTGCCAAACATGATCTCGATGCGGTTGCGGCGCTTGTAGCGGCGCCTGTCGTAGCGGACGGCCTTTCCGCGCGACTTCCGACCGGGGATGCAGGGGCGTATCCCCTTGTCTTTTAACGCATCCCGGAACCAGTCGGCGTCGTAGCCCCGATCAGCGATCAGCCATTCCGCGGCCGGTAAACTGCCAAGCAGCGCCGCGGCGCCGGTGTAGTCGCTGACCTGGCCTGCCGTCATGAAGAACCGAAGCGGGCGGCCCTTGGCATGGTCACGGCGTGCAGTTTGGTGTTCAACCCGCCCTTCGTGCGCCCGATCAGGCGCCCGCGTTGATCGTCGGGCCCCCCTTTTTCGCCCGCAGGCTTGAGGCCGTGCGGTGCGCCTTGAGGTAGGTCGCATCGATCATGACGACCTTCTCCTCGCCGCCTTCGGAGGCCAGTCCCTCCATCATCCGGGCAAAGACCCCCATCTCGCCCCACCGCTTCCAGCGATTGTAGAGGGTCTTGGGCGGGCCATACTCCCTAGGCGCGTCGCACCATCTCAACCCGTTGCGATTGATGAAGATAATGCCGCTCAGCACGCGCCGGTCGTCGACCCTCGGCTTGCCATGGCTCTTCGGAAGGAACGGCTTCAACCGCTCCATCTGCTCATCGGACAGCCAGAAAAGGTTGCTCATCATCACCCCCGTCAGTTCGGGAGCTTGAATCACGCAGGCCGCGCGGCCACAAGCAAATCAATGGGTCCTGACCCTAGAGGCTTTGCCGGAGGGCGCGGTCATCGTCCGGATGCTGAGCGACTACGCTGTCTTGCGTGATCAAGCGCGGGCGTGCCATTGATGACATAGCGTGGGCCTCGGCACCAATTTCCAAGCCGAAGTGCGCTGTTCTCGATCAGCGGTATTGTCTCATGATTGAATGGCCCTTTGAGTTCCAGCGCGTGCAAGACGCCCTCGACAGGCGGACCATGACGGGCCAGGAAGCCGCGCGCGAAATCTTCGTCGCAAGACGGAAGCATGGCCCGCCTTGGCACTGGAAAAACTGGAAGCGCGCCAGGGTTCAATTCCTTGGTTCGAAATGCGCCACATGCGGCGCCGACCATGAAGCTGTACTTGTTCTGCAGCACACTGTGAGAATTCCCCGTGTTCAGCCCTATTTGGACAAGGCCAAGGCTGAATATGAGTCGCGGGAACCATCCCACGACTATCGCGCTGAGTTGCGGGAAGAGTGCTACGCGATCCGGGACGCCGTCATTCCGGAAATGCGGGACTGCTGCCCTTTATGCTTCAGCCTTTCGATTCAGTTTCGCAAAAAGGCGGCCACGTGGATCTGCAACAGCCCGGTCGGTCGGGGCTACTGCGGTCACGTTTTCGAAGTTCCGGCGAAGAAGGAGGCCCTCACAGCAGCCCAGAAACGCGGTATCCGCGCGCGAAAGTACATGGCTTGGCGTGAGAAGGCGACAAACTGGGACGGCGATTGGAAGCGCGGAGCGATCCTCGCATGGCTTGCGGATTTCCGGGAGTATCTGTCGCTGAAGCACACAAAGACGCTTTGCAAGCGTTGTGCTTTTTTGGAGGACATGACTGATCTGAAGCCATGCCTCGAGTGCGGATTTGCGTTCTCAAGGACAGAGACTGCGTGTCCCGACTGCGGCCGTGAGGTCACCGAGGCTCATGCTGATAGCGCGGAGGGAGAGACGAATGGCGGCCCAACCCAGAACGATGACGCTGGAAATCGATGATGAGCTGCACGCGTTCCTGACGTTGATGGTGAGCGACGCAGGGCCCTATCAATCCGTCAGCGCCTATGTTGAAGACCTGATCCGGCGCGACATGGCAAGCCAGGAGGTGGCGGCCTTTACGCAGCTGCAGGTGGAACTTGCCGCTGGGTTCAGCGCCCCAGAATCCACTTACCACCCGTCGTCTGCCGCGGAAGTGATCGCGCGCAACCGCATTTGACGGATCAGCCGTTTCTCGTGATCCGTGGTCCATCCGTTCCAAGGGTCATCGAACGGCAGCATCCGCCTACTGCGCAGTCGTGCGGAGAATGGCGGGTCTAATCTCCGCATAATCTGCGGTGATTGAACATGATGATGCCGCGGGGTTCGGACCTGCGCAGGTTGCTTGAAGCCGAGTAGCATGTTACAAAACCTAGGACAGGATGCACTTGTGTCCGAGGTTTTGTCACCATGCTTGCGACGGATCAGGGCCAGCGCGCCCGCATGATCGACTACATGGAAGCTCATGCGCCAGCCCGTTCAAGGGATCTGGCCTCCATCGGCGTGAGCGGAACCACCATCGCGAGGGCGGTGGCAGATGGCGTGGTGGTACGGATTGGGCGGGGACTGTATCAGCTGCCAGACAGCGAGCCAGACCTTCATGCTGGGCTGATCGAGATCGCCAAGCTCGCACCCAAGGCCGTCATCTGCCTGACTTCGGCACTGTCCTTTCATCAGCTGACCGACCAACTTTCACGCCGGGTGTGGATCGCCATCGGCGCCAAGGACTGGGCACCGAAGATCGAATACCCTCGCATCCGCATCGTGCGTTTCCGTGAGCCTTACCTGACCAATGGCATCGAGGTCCATCGGATCGGGGAGGCGGAGGTTCGGGTCTATTCCATAGCCAAGACGATTGCCGACGCATTTCGGAACCCGAAGCTGGTGGACCGGTCCGTCACCATCGAGGCGATGAAGGCAGCGCTGGGCGGAAGGAAGGCCACGGCGGGCCAGCTCGCGACAGCCGCGCGCGAGAACGGGGCGTGGAACCAGATGCGCCCCTATCTGGAGGCCCTGACGTCAAATGGCTAAGCAACCCAAGGACATCGCGGCTTCCGTGCGTCAGCGTTTGCTGAACCTTGCCCGTGCTGAAGGTCAGCTGTTCGATGTGGTGCTGGTAGCCTTTGGCCTCGAACGACTGGTGTACCGGCTGTCGGTCTCCGAATATCGCGACCGCTTTGTCCTGAAGGGTGGCATGCTCGTCACCTTGTGGACGGCTGACACTGGCCGCTTTACCCAGGACATCGACTTCCTGGCGTTCGGCTCGGACGAGGAGGCCGAACTGAAGACTGCCTTCTCCCAGATACTCGCCATAGATGGCGATGACGGGCTGGTCTATGACATTGAAAGTCTGACGGCCGTCGCCATTCGAGAAGACCAGATCTATGGCGGGATGCGGCTCCGGACCGAAGCCCGCTTGGGTAACACGCGCATACCGATCACCGTGGACCTCGGCTTCGGCGATGCCTTGGCCGATCCGCAATTCGAGATCGAGTACGGCTCCCTGCTCGACTTTCCAGCCGCATCGATCCGCGCCTACTCACCGGCAACGGTCATCGCCGAGAAGTTTCAGGCCGTTGTGGCGCTGGGCTTGGCGAACAGCCGGATGAAGGATCTCTATGATCTTTGGACGCTGCCGAAGTCCGTCAACATCGACATGGGCGACCTCACTGCCGCGATCAGAGGAACCTTCGCTCGACGCGATACCATTGTTCCAGCCGCCTGCCCTATCGGTCTGTCGGAGGAGTTCTCGACCGACGAGGCGAAGATGACGCAGTGGCGGGCCTACTCTGGGGGCACGGCTCTAGACGGGCGGCCGCTCGCGGAGGTCACTGCGGAGATCTGGGCTCGGCTTGAACCGGCATGCAGGGCGGCGGCATGATTGCCGCGTTCTGCGCGATCATCTGGCCCGTCGAAGGGGGCCTCGTGTAACGTTGAGTTGTTGTTGAGGTAAACGCGTTTGCTTATACGCAAGCGAAACGCTCAACGTTTAACTCTTTGGTTTTGTTGAGAGATTTGGTTGCGGGGGCAGGATTTGGCTTGTGCCGAACTTCAGTTAATTTGAGCGACGCAAAATTTCAACTCGCAGACTTCAAACTGTCTGCCGGATAACGAGAGCACCAAAACATCAATATAAAACAGCTATCTAACGAACCTACTCCAGACCTCTAAAGTTCTGCATCCACGCACAAAGGAAGCTCATTACAGCGGATCCCGCCGCGTCAACTGACTCAGAAATGCACTCCTCCCCAAGGATCTGTGATTTCGTCGGGCCCAGCGGGCAGTACAGCTTCTCAACTCTGAACGACGTGGAGCTTTCGGCCCTTAGCGGACCTTTGCGGTAAGTGGTCTTTCGCTATGGCCTACAGTCAAAATCAAGAAGACTGACCGCCTGGCCTGTCAGTGCGCTTTGCTGGGCCGCCTGTCCTATGGTGGCCGCCCACCAGCCATCCTCAAACGAGACCTCAGGCTGCTGCAGCCCGGTCGCTGCCCGAAAAAACCTCTGATGCTGATAGAAGGTCGATCCGTTGTGGTCACCCGCTGCCAGCAGAGCCGGGTCGACCGGTATCTCCAGTTCGACCGGCCGGGCCGGATTTCGCGGGCTCACGATGACTTTCGGCACCGGGGCCGCCCCCAGATGAGCAGGCCAGAAACGGCCAGGCCCGGGCACGAGGCATTCGATCTTGCCCTTTGGCCCGACTGCCGAGATTTCTTCCTGATAGCGGCTGCCTTCGGCGAACATGCACAGTTCCAGCATCGCCCGCATGCCGTTTGCGAAATCGACAATGACATAGGCATGGTCCCAGATGTCAGATTGCTCGCCGTCATAAACCTCATCCAGATGGTTCACGGCCTGCCCGCCGCTGGCCATGACGCGGATCGGATTGCAGCCTGCAACCAACCGCATCAGATCGAAGAAATGGCAGCACTTTTCCACCAGAGTCCCGCCTGAATTGCGGTTGAAGCGGTTCCAGTCGCCGATCTTTTGCAGGAAGGGAAAGCGGTGTTCGCGGATTGTGAACATCTTTACCCCACCCGTCGCCGCCTGAGCCTCGCGCAGAAGATGCGCAACGGGGGGCATGTAGCGGTATTCCATGGCCACCCAGATCGGCGCCGGATAGGCTGCGCGCAAGGCTGCCAGTCGGGGGGCGTCGGCCGGGTCGGTGAACAGGGGTTTCTCGCACAAGACCGGCAAAGGGCGGGTGCGGGCTATTTCCTCCAGCTGCGCAAGGTGCAGGTGGTTCGGGCTGGCGATCAGCAGGCAGTTCACTGCGGGCACGGCCAGGACTTCGGCA
Organism: Fuscovulum sp.; assembly: GCA_035192965.1. NCBI lineage: Bacteria > Pseudomonadati > Pseudomonadota > Alphaproteobacteria > Rhodobacterales > Paracoccaceae > Fuscovulum > Fuscovulum sp. Next base: position 58,287 of record CP136571.1, read on the forward strand.
ACCGACCCCACTATCTGCGCATCCGGCACCAGCGCGGACGCAGCCGCGCGCATGCCCGCATCGGGTTCAAAGATTGCAGCAACGCTGGCATTTTCAAGAAGGGCGATGTTGCGCAGGTGCTCCTGCCCCATCATTCCGCAGCCGATGATCCCGTAGCGCAGCATTTCTTCTTCCTATTTCAATCGCGCCACATAGCGCACGGTTTCGGGGTCATACCAAGTCAGCGAGGCTTCGACCGACCTGCCGTCCTGCGCCCAGCTCACGCGGGTGATGAGCGGCAAGGGCGTGCCGGGCGGATGCGAAAACTCGGGCGGCGCCCAGTCGGGCAGTGGGCCTTGGCCGATGCTGTCCTCGGCCCGCGCGATCCAGATGCCAAGGCGCTGGCGATAGAAGAGATAGAGCGATTCCAGCAGGTCGCCGGGTGCGATCCGGTCGACCTCGGCCCCATCCAGCCAGATCTCCTCGACTGCCGCAACCTGGCCCGACAGAAAGCGGAGCCGTCGGATGCGGTGGCCCTCGGCACTGGCACCGAAGGTGGGCAGGGCGGGGTTCTTGGCGCAGCGGTTGACCGAAAGGACGCGCGCCGTTGGCAGGCCGCCACCCTCGACCCGCTCAAGCCTGAACAGCGCATAGACCGAGGCCGCGTCGGCCTTGGCCCGAATGTAGTTGCCCGACCCCTGCACGCGGTCGAGAAGGCCCTTTTCGGTCAGTGATTTGAGAGCTTGCCGCAAGGTGCCGACCGCAATTCCCATGTTGGAGGCCATATCGCGTTCGGGCGGCAGGCGTTCACCGTCGATCAGGCGCCCCGCCGCGATGTCGCGGATCAGAAGTTCGGCGATCTGTTGGTAAAGCGGCAGCGAACCTGAGTGAGCCATTCCGTCGCATCCGAAATTGATACATGATTGATCTACATCAAAGCCAATGCTACGCAAGAGGAAAGCAGCAGTCGGAGCCAGAGAATCATGTCGGTCGTGCCGATCACCTCACTCGACCTTGACGCCTGCGAGGTCAGCTGGTTTGCCGCGCTCTGCTCTGACGATTACCAGTTCCTTGGGGTTCCGGACGGCGACCTGCGATCAAGCTGGGCGCACTGTTCCGACATCGTGAAGCGGGCGGAAGGCCACGGGTTCCGCAACATCCTGTGCCCGTCCTCCTATCAGGTGGGGCAGGACACGCTGTCATTTGTCGCGGGCTGTGCGCCGATCACCGACCGCATCAACTTTCTGGCCGCGATCCGTTGCGGCGAGATGCAGCCGGTGATGTTGGCCCGGACGGTCGCCACGCTGGACCACATGCTGCAGGGGCGTCTGACGCTGAACGTGATTTCCTCGGACTTTCCGGGTGAAGTTGCAGACAGCGCCTATCGCTACAAGCGCAGCCATGAGGTGGTACAGATCCTCCGCCAGGCTTGGACACGGGACCACATCGAGTATTCGGGCGACGTCTACCAGATCAGCAAAGTGACGACCGATCCGGCGCGACCCTACCAGCAGAACGGCGGGCCGCTGCTGTATTTTGGCGGCTATTCCCCCGACGCGCTGGAGCTGTGCGGTGCGCAATGCGATGTCTACCTGATGTGGCCCGAACCGAAGGAAGTGCTCGCCAAGCGGATGCAGGACGTCCACGCCCGGGCCGCGGCGCATGGTCGAACTCTGGATTACGGCCTGCGTGTCCACATGATCGTGCGCGACACCGAGGCAGAGGCGCGGGACTATGCCGATTACATCGTGTCCAAGCTGGATGACGAGTACGGCAAGCTGATCCGCGACCGGGCGCATGACTCGATCAGCCTGGGCGTCGCGCATCAAGCGCGTGCGCGGGAACTGGCGGACCAGTTCGGCTATATCGAACCGCATCTCTGGACCGGGATCGGCCGGGCGCGGTCGGGCTGCGGGGCGGCGCTTGTCGGATCGGTTGACCAGGTCATGTCCAAGCTTGAAGATTACCAGGCGATGGGCATCCGGGCCTTCATCTTTTCGGGCTATCCGCATCTCGACGAATGCGACCATTTCGGCAGCAAGGTGATGCCGCAGATCAAGACCTGCTCCTTGCCACATGCCTATGGCCGGGTCCCGGCCTCGACCCCTGCCACGCCCCTGGGCATTGGAGTGCGCCGCTGATGGACCGTATCACCTTTGGCCCAATCACGATGTCCCGGCTGGTCTACGGCATGTGGCGGCTGGGCGACGACCCTGACACTTCGCCCGCCCATGTGCAGGCAAAGATCGAAGCCTGCCTCGCGCAGGGCATCACAACGATGGACCAGGCAGACATTTATGGCGGCTATACTGCCGAGGCTCTCTTGGGCGCGGCACTCAAGGCTGCTCCGGGCTTGCGCGACCGGATCGAGATCGTCACCAAATGCGACATCGTCGCCCCGGTCGGTCGTCATTCCGCCGCGCGGGTGAAGTATTACGACACTTCTGCGGCGCATATCACCGCCTCGGTCGAGGCCAGCTTGTGCGAGATGGCGACCGACCGGATCGACCTGCTGCTGATCCACCGCCCCGACCCGCTGATGGACCACCATGAGACGGGCCGCGCGCTGGATGCCCTCGTTGCCAGCGGCAAGGTGCGCAGCGTGGGTGTCTCGAACTTCCGGCCCTGGGACTTTACCCTGTTGCAATCGGCTATGACCGCGCCACTGGCCACCAACCAGATCGAGCTGTCGCTGAACTGCCGCGACGCCTTCACCAACGGCGACCTTGCCTTCCTGCAAGAGCGCGGGATCGCGCCGATGGCCTGGAGCCCGCTTGCCGGTGGTCATTTGCGGGCCGAGGCAAATGACGGCCTTTCCGCCCGGCTGGACGCGCTGGCAAAGGCCGCTGGCACCGACTGGACCGCTGTTGCCGTGGCCTGGCTGCTGCACCACCCGGCGAAGATCATCCCGGTTCTGGGCACCAACACCCTGTCGCGCATCGCCACCATATCGGACGCGGCGCGCGTGCCGATGGACCGCCAGACCTGGTTCGAGCTTCTGACGCTCGCCCAGGGGCATGAGGTCGCGTGATGGCGGATGGCGGCATCCAGACAGACGGAATCGTGCCGGACGCCGCCAATGCGCGGCTGTTCCGCGATGCGCTGGGGCGTTTTGCAACCGGCGTGACCTTGGTCACGATCGAGGGGCCGGACGGGCCGATCGGCTTTACCGCCAACAGTTTCGCAAGCCTGTCGCTGGACCCGGCGCTTGTGCTGTGGTCCCCGGCAAAAGCTTCGCAGCGCTATCCGTTCTTTGCCACTGCCCGGCACTACGCGATCCATGTTCTCGGGCAAAGCCATGCCGACCTTCCCGCCCGGTTTTCCAGGGGTGGGCAAGGTTTCGCGGGCCTCGACTGGCAACAGAATGCCGAGGGCGTGCCGGTCTTGCTGGGCGCAATCGCCCGATTCGACTGTGTCCAGCACGCAACGCATGAGGGTGGCGACCATCTGATCATCGTGGGACAGGTCCTGCGGCTGGCCCTGGGGGAGGGCGAGCCGCTGGTTTTCGCGAAAGGCAGGTTCGGAGGCTTTACGGGCTGAAACACCCCCCCGGGAGAGGGGGCGAAGGGAGGAGACGTGACCACACTTCTGGCCATCTGCAACGGCCTTGCCGTGATCAACGGCGGTCTTCTGGCGCTTGGCCGCTGGATCGGGGCAGTATGCCTGGGCCTGATGGTCGTGGTCATCCTTACACAGGTCTTTTTCCGCTATGTCCTGAACAACGCGCTGCCCTGGCCCGAGGAAGCCTCGCGTTTCCTGATGCTCTGGTCGACCGGGTTGATGGCCCCCACCGCCTTCCGGCGTGGTGGTTTCATCGCCATTGACATGGTAATCCGGATGCTGCCGCGCATGGTGGCGACTGGGTTGTCGGTCTTCCTCATGGCTGTGACGATCCTGGTCCTCTGGATCGCTCTTGGCATCGGCTGGTCCGAGGTCACGGGCCTTGGCGGCCGGTTCGAGACCGACTCCTTGCGCGTGCCGGTCAGTCTGGATCTGGCAACCTGGATGAAGGTGCCTAAGTCCTGGATGATGGCCTCTCTGCTGGTGGGCGTGGCGCTTTTGCTGCTGGTTGCCGTCGAACTGGCCCTGCGCAACATCTATGTGCTGATCCGGGGGCCGGACGGGCTGCGCGACATACCCGATACCATCATGCTGGGATCGGGGGCCGAATAGATGCTCAGCTTCTTCCTGCCCCTGTTCCTTGTCTTCCTGATGCTGGGCCTGCCGGTGGTCTTCGGCCTGCTCGCCGCCCCTGCCATCCTTCTGTGGCTGAACGGGCAAGAACGCGATATCGTCCTGCTTTATCGCAACGTCTATGAAGGGATGAATTCCTTCCCTCTGATGGCGATCCCGTTCTTCATGCTGGCGGGGGAGTTGATGAACCGCGGCGGCATCTCGGCCCGGATCGTGGGGTTCGCCCAGGCCATGGTCGGGCATTTCCGCGGGGGGCTTGCTCAGGTGAACGTGGTCGACAGCATGCTCTTCGCCGGGATTTCGGGCTCCGCTGTGGCCGATGTCTCGGCCCTTGGGTCGATCATCATCCCGCAGATGGAAAAGAAGGGCTACCCCAAGCCCTTCGCCGCTGCGATCACTGCGGCCTCTGCCATCATCGGACCGATCATCCCACCCTCGGGGATCATGATCATTTACGCTTATGTGATGGGCGAAAGCGTGGCTGCGCTGTTCCTGGCGGGCATTGTCCCCGGCATCCTGATCGGGGTGGCGCTTATGATCACGATCAAGCTGATGGCCAACCGCTACAACCTGCCCCAGGCGCAGCCGCGCGCCAGTTGGGGGGATGCGGGCCGCGCCGCTGGGGCCGCCTTCTGGCCGCTGATGACGCCCATCCTCCTCATGGGCGGCATCCTGTCGGGCGTCTTTACCCCGACCGAGGCCGCTGCCGTGGCCGTCGGCTACAGCTTCTTCATTTCGATCTTCATCCTGAAGACCCTGACTTGGCGCGACGTGCCGGGTGTGCTGACCCGCGCCGGGATCACCAGTTCGGTGGTCATGCTGCTGGTCGGCGCCGCGATGGCCTTCAAGACCGTGGCGGCGCTGGCGCATACGCCGGAACTTCTGGCCTCGACCCTCCTTTCCATCACCGAAAACCCGCTGTTGCTCCTTCTGCTGGTGAACCTGCTGCTCTTCATCGTCGGTATGTTCCTGGATGCGGGTCCCGCGATCATCATCCTGGGGCCGATCCTGGCGCCGATCTTCACGTCGCTGGGCGTGGACCCGGTGCATTTCGCCATCGTCATGGTGGTGAACCTGACAGTAGGCCTTTTGACACCCCCGATGGGATTGGTCCTCTTCGCCACCTCTGCCGTCTCGGGCCTCCGGGTGGAAACCATTGCCCGCGCCGTGATGCCCTTTCTGTTGGTCGAATTCGCGGTGATCTTGTTGATCACCTTCGTTCCGGCCATTCCGCTGACGCTGCCCCGCCTTATGGGGTTTGTGGACTGATACGTCTTACCCAAACAAGAAACCTAACGGGAGGATACCATGCTAAAAAAAACCCTGAAGTCCCTGGTGCTCGCGACCCTTCTGGCGGGCACCGCCAGCATGGCGCTGGCGCAAGAAATCATGCTGCGCGCCACCGCCAATTCGAACGAACAGGACGAGGACTATGATGGCCTCGTGGTGTTCAAGAACTATGTCGAGAACGCCTCGAACGGCGCGATCGGCGTGGAAATCTTCATGGGCACCCAGCTGTGCGCCAAGGGAGACGAGTGCCTGGCGGGTGTCGCGGATGGCACCATAGACATCTACATTTCCACCTCGGGCGGGGCGGCCGGCCTATTCCCCTACATTCAAGTTCTCGACCTGCCTTATCTCATGTCGGATGATCGCGTGGCCGAGGAAGTGCTTACTGGCACTGACTTCACCGCCAAGCTGCGCGCGATGGCGCTTGCCGACTCGGGCGACAAGATCCGCCTGATGACCATCGGGAACACCGGCGGCTGGCGCAACTATGCCAACACGAAGAAGCGTATTGCCGCGCCGGGTGACCTCGCAGGCCTCAAGATGCGCACCGTCCCCGCCGATCTGCCGCAGACGTTGGCCACCACCCTTGGCGCCTCGCCCACCCCGATCCCGTGGCCCGAGCTGTTCACCTCGCTGCAGACGGGCGTTGTCGAAGGCACTGCGAACGGCATCACCGACATCATGTCGATGAAGTTCACCGATGCCGGGATCAAGTATCTGACGCTGGACGGCCACAGCTACATGGGTGCCTTCTGGTGGATGGGCAATGACCGGTTCAAGTCGCTGAGCCCGCAACAGCAGCAGATCGTGGTCGATGGCTTCGCCGCCCTGCAACAGGCGACCTTCGCCAGCCCGAAGCGCAAAGAAATCCAAGCCTATGCCGATTTCCGTGCGGCGGGGGGCGAGATCTATGTGCCGACCGCCGAGGAAAAGGCCACCTTCAAGGCTGCGGTCGAGCCGGTCTTCGAATGGTTCAAGGGCAACGTGAAGGGCGGGCCGGAAGTGCTGGATGCTTTCAATGCGGCTGTGGCGGCCGCAGAGACAGCCGTCGCAACCGATCGCGCAAACGAGATGAATTAAACCAACATGCAGCAGGCAAGCGATGCTTGCCTGCTGCGCCTTGCCAAACCCGGCCCGCATCTCATTCAGGCGAAAGTCCGCTTTCCGCCCGCAGCGGACAAGGCGCTATCGGCCCAAAGCATACGGTGGCAATGCTTGGGTCGGTGCTTTCATAATGTGCCGACAGGACAGCTTTCCTGCTTTATGGTTTTCGTCATGATGCGTTCGGCCCTGATCACCATCACTCTGATTTCGGCAATCCAGGCCCTCGTGGTGATGGGCCTTGTCCTTGGCGCGTTTCGGGCTCCGACAAGCGGAAGCTGGGCCGTGATCGGTTCAACGGTCTGGGCACCCTTTGGACCTTTCCTCTTGCTTGGCGCCTTGCTGTCCTTGGCGCTTGGATTGCTCACGCGCCGCCATGTATCTCCACGTTTTGGCAGCGCGGTGGCCTTGCTCGCAGCAATTGGCACGGCAGGTTCTGCCTTCATCCTTTTTCGGATCGGACAGGCTGCAAGCGCTGCAGGGGTTTCGGTCGATCTGCCAGCTACTCTTTTTCTTGCCGACATGGATGTGCCCCAACCCGATGCCGTGGAAACGTTCAGGGTGGTCGAGGGGGCCGATCTGCGCGCTGCTATCTATCGCCCGCCCGCATCGAATGCTCCTTTGCCGGTCGTCGTCTACATCCATGGTGGCGGCTTCATGACGGGCAGTTTTACGGAAACGGCCGCAGATCTTCGCTGGTTTGCCGATCAGGGTTGGCTGGTCGTCAGTGTGGAATACAGACTCTTCGGTCCGGACCGCCCGACATGGAACCGCGCACCGGAAGATGTGGCCTGCGCCCTGGTCTGGGTGTCGCGCAACGCGTCCCGCTTCGGGGGTGATCCGAAGCGGATCGCAGTGATGGGCGACTCGGCCGGTGGAAACCTGGCGGTCAATCTTGGCTATGCGGCGGCTGCGGGCCGCGCACCCGCCGCCTGCGGCAAAGATGTGCCCGTGCCGGTTGCAATCGCGGCGCTCTATCCCGCACTTGACCCGATCAGCATCTACGAAAATGGCTTCCCGATCCCGGGATTTGAGCCGCGGATGCTGATTGAAGGATATATCGGCGGGCCGCCGGATGCGTATCCCGGGCGTATCGCTGCCATTACTTCCGCAAACTTCCTGACACCTGCGGCACCACCCACCCTGATCGTACTACCTGAAAATGACAGCCTCGTGGTGAAAGAGGGCACGCTTGGGTTTGCAGTCGCTGCAGCCAAGGTGGGCGTTGATCTGACCCTGGTGACACTCCCTTTCGCCAACCATGTCTTCAACCAGATGGCTGCAAATTCGCTCGGCAACCAGATCGCACGCACCATCCGGCAAGAGTTCCTGTCGCAACATTCCCGCTAACCGCAGAGTGCTATTCATTCGACTGTCCGCTTCCCGCCCTTATCGTACATTTCCAGCCCTACCTCGCATCCAAGTTAGATCCAGCTCCGACGCAACTCTAGAATCGCATCTATAGAAGTGTCACCCTTTCCTAGAACCGGGATGGCGCATTAGTCCGATCATCGCCATACTTGGCCGATGCCCGCAAAACGTCGATCCACGACAACCTTAGGGCTGACATGACCAAAGCACCGGGCAACGACCAAGACACAGTGAACATCCCTGCAGACGGGATCCGCCAGAGTGTGCCTTGGAAGCTACGGTCGGAGGATCTTGAGGAAGAACTCATCGTTGGGGAACTTTCCGTACTAATGGGCCGCGGAGGGCAGGACCGCGATCAGCGCGGCAAGCTCATCGAGCGGGAAGCTTTCTCCGAGGAAGAGATCGAGGGTTTGCATGACCGAGTGGCTGCACGGTTGGCCAAACTTGACCAGGTGGACGCACTGAATGTGGAACAGATAGTAAGGCTGGCTGAGGTTTTCGCGTTCCCCGTAGAAGCTGTCGCCGCGCTGTCAAAAGATCTCGCACGCGCACTCAACAAGACCATCACTCCGGTCTTCGCCCCCCTGCCCCGCAAGAAGGCAATCGCCCGGGCACAGACGGAGATGCAGAGCACAGCCAAAGACATCATGACGGCGTCCGAGGCGCTGTTGCGCGGATTTGAACGCCTTGAGCGCCTCGACAGCATCCAAGCCAACAATCGCTTGGGTGCCGCTCGGTTCAAGGCGCTCCAGAAGGACTATGACCAGGTCTTGCGGAATGTGGAGACCCTTCACCGGAAGCTGCGCATCCTTACCGACACGCCGGATGTGGCTCTGGACCTTCGTCCCGCAGACAGGCGCGTTATCAGCGACCTGAGACGTACAGCAGTCCTATCCTGCTTGTTCGCTTTCTGGGAATGTGAGGGGCGGACGCTTTCCGTCACGACCGACCCCATCGACAATCGCCGCAAGGGCCAACTGATCGAGTTCGTGAATGCCGCCGTGCGCTGCATCACGGACCCCAGTAATGAACTGTCCGGTGACACCATCCACGACGAGCTAGCGAAGTTCAAACGCGCTAGCTCCGGGGCCTGATTGGTTTCGTCGATTTCAATCAGCACCCCTTAGCCCGTTTTCTTGTGCCCCGTCATGGTCACGCCATGACACGCGATCCCGCCCATCCCATCTCGACCAAAGGCGTCGCCGCAAAAGTTGATGCGGCGGTTTTGGTTCTGGTCCGCCTGATCGCGGACCAGGCTGCGCGGGAACTCGCGGTCTCCGCCCCCGATCAGGAGGATGCCGGGCATGGCGCCGAAGACCAACTCTAGCTCCCCGCCGCTGCACAAGACGCGCCCTTTGATGACCGTCGCAGACGTGGCCTTCCTCGATCAATGCTCCGAGAAGACCGTGCGCCGCGCGATCGCTGCGGGGCAGCTCGCTGTGGTGCGCATCGGTCCCGGCGGGCGTCTCCTCCGCATCGATCCGGCGGCCCACGCGGCCTATCGCGCTGTCGCGGGCCAGTAGGACGTCAGGTCCATCAATGTCTATCTAAGTCAATGGTTTAGATGGCATTCGGGAAGAGGGCCTCAACCAAAATTGCGGACTTTTGATGCTACTGTTCTCCCGAATCGTACCCCAAGTCACCTCGTGTCCACCCGTGTCCACAACTGTCACAAGGACCATTTCCCGATGAACGATCTCTCCATGCTGCCCCTCGACTTTGCCTTCGTGCCCAAGGGCACGCCGATGTTCTCTGACCTGATTGACCGGCTCCTGGCCGATGAGAGCCTGACGGACACCCGCCGCCGCGACATGATCTCCGGTCTGCGCCGGATAGCCAAGGCTCTGAACCGCTCACCGGAAGATGTACCCGCCTTCGGGCGGTGGTTGCAGCCGCGCCTCGACAAGCTGAGCCCGGCAGCCATGGGGATCAGTACGAAGTCCTGGCAGAATGCGGTCAGCGATGCGCGGTCCGCGATGGCACAGTGTGGTGTGATCGAGCGCCGCCGGGGCCGCCCCAGCGATCTTTCGTCCGACTGGCACGCGCTCTGGCGGATGGTTCTCGCTTCCGACGACCCGACGGTGAAGCTGTCGATCAGCCGCTTCGTCTATTTTCTGAGCCACCATGATGTGGCCCCATCGGAGGCGCGCGACGAGCACGCCTTTGCCTTCTTGGAGGCGCTGGAAGTAAACGAGATCTACAAGTCCCCTGACACCGCGCATCGTGCGGCAGTCAATGCATGGAACCTCGCCGCAACGCGGTTCCCCGACTGGCCGCAGACCCGGCTCTCCCTGCCCCATCGGAAGACCATCTACAAGCTGGCCGATGACGACCTGCCCTTGGCACTGCATCGCGATCTCGACGCGTTGATCCATCGCCTCGCGCATCCGGATCCCCTCGCCGAGGACGGTCGCGCGCGCGCGTTGCGACCGGTGACGTTGAAGCAATATCGCGGGCAGATGATCCGATTTGCTTCGGAGTTGGTACATTCGGGAATGCCTGCAGAAGACATCACAGAGGTCGCCAGGATGCTGGACCCTGACACCGCGGAACGCGGCTTGCGTCAGATGCTGACGCGGACCGACAACAAGACCAACAAGCTGATCAGCGAGATGGCTGGCCTCCTGCGCAATCTCAGCAAGACCACGGGGCAGCCGGAAGAGGTTCAGAAGGCCCTCAAGAAGTTGGCCGCCAAACTTGCCCTCGCGCCGCAGCGTGGGATGACCCGCAAGAACCGGGGTCGGCTGCGTGTGCTGCAGGACGAGGCTACCATGCGCCGTCTCCTGTTGCTGCCGGAACAACTGTTCAACGCCCCGCCCGCAGGTAAGGCCAATGCTTACACCAAGGCCTTGGCGCGCGAGGATGCCTTGGCCATCGCGATCCTTCTCTACTGCCCGATCCGGATCAAGAACCTCGCCGGTATCCATCTGGAGCAGAACGTGCACCGCCCGGGTGATGGACGCGTGTTCCTCGTTTTGACCGAGAACGAGGTGAAGAACGAACGCTCGATGGAGTTCGACCTGCCACCCGATCTGATCCGCATGATCGATGCTCATGTGAAGACCCGCAGCCCTGAACTGTGCCCGGCAGGTACGCCTTGGCTTTTTCCGCGGCGCGATGGGGCAGGCTCTTGTCACAGCGGCATGCTCGCGACGCGCATCTGCAAGCGTATCCGCAAGACGACCGGCATCGAGATGAACGCCCATCTGTTCCGGCACTTCGCTGTGATGAACTGGCTCGACGCCAATCCCGGCGGCTACGAGGTGGCGCGCCGCCTGCTTGGTCATTCCGAGGTCAGCCACACGATCAACATGTATTCCGGGCTTGAGATGAAGGCCGCGACCAAGCAGTTCGGAGAACTGGTCACGGCCAAGAAGCGAGGCCGCAAATGAGCCTCGTTCAGCCGCGCGATCAGTGGCCCATCGCAGACAAGAGGATGTGGGAGGCGCTGTGCCGCGATGCCGGTCCGTTGGATCAGCCCGGGGATCTGGCGCATCTGCGGGGCACTTCACGTGGGACGCTTGAGATTCGCTATGGCCGGTGGATGCAATGGCTGGCGACCACGGACCCTGTCGCCTTGTCCCTGCCCCCTGCAGATCGCGCTACCCTGCCCCGGCTGCAGGATTGGTTGGCCGACCTCGCTCACACCGCGCCGATGTCGCGGTTGATGTTCGTCGATGGCGTGTTACGCGTGTTGCAAGGCATTGAGCCGGAGCGGGATTGGAAGATGCAGAGACGCCTTCTCGCTTCTCTCAAGCGCGCTGCGGGCCGTGGCGACTACAAGCGCAAGCAGGGTCAAGGCGGACGGGAAGCGCGGCAATGACGGCGGGATCTGAGAAGTCGTAGCGACCGATCATGGCAAATGGTTCTCCTGATTGCATGAGGGTGCCTGCATATGTGCAGAAGCTTTGATCAGGCGGCGCAAACGTTCGGGGTGATTACGACCTTAGAAGAGAAGGACTTTCCCTTTGCTCAATCAGCATTTTCGTCATGTTCGTCAGATTGGATGTCATTTCGTCATGCAACGGTTGCATGCAGTTTCTTCCCTAGGCAGGTTCTCGCCGTGCTTTTCGATCTTGGAGTTACGATCATGTGGCTGAGTGGGACGATGCGGCAAACCTTTGCAATCGGCGGCCTGATGCTCTCAGCGGTCTTCGCCTACGTGGCCCTTGAGAATACAATCTTCATTGTACCAGCGGTTCTTTGTTACGGTCTCACCAAGCTCGGGATTCATCTCTTCCCTTGGCGGGGATAGAAAGCCCCCATGCGGGAATGATGTCGCGGTATCCTCTTCCGATCCATCAAGATCGCAAAGGTGCCCAATGTCACAAATGCTCGAAGCTCGCTTGGCGGGATCGCAGGATACCATCGCGACCTGTCCTTTTCAGAGTGCGTCGCAGATCGAACGCCTCGATGCCCGCGATGCTCCCTATTGGCATCATCTACTCGTCGGGCGCCACATCGGCATCCACCGCCCGGATGGGCGGCACTGCAACTGGACGGCTCGGCTTCTCACGCAGGACAGGCGATATGTTCAAAAGTGCCTGGGCCATGCACTTGACCTAGGTCGAGGCTGCCTTTCCTTTACGACTGCAATCGAGGAAGCGTTTTCGTGGTTTGAGGAGTACGCCCAACGAGGCGAGGCGTCCAAGCAAGCCCCACGTGGACGAACTGATGCACTTTGCTTCAGACCCATCGGCAACGTCTACACGGTAGGCCACGCCCTCTACGACTACACTGCTTGGTCGAAGATCGCGCGTTCAAAGGGTGGTCACTACAACATGATTACCCTGACCAACCACCATCTCACTCAGGGCGTCACGCACGTGCCCTTAGAAGAGTTCACGGCCCACCATCTGCAGGCCATCGCCCTTCAGATCATTCGAACGCCACCACACCACGGCTTCTCGAAGCGACAAGCCATGGTTGATCGGGATGACCTGTCCCCGGATGAACTGCGCCGTCGGAAGAGAACCTACAATTCGATCGTAGGCATCCTCAAGGTGGCCTTTTCCCACGCATGGGACGCTGGCAAGATTGAATCGGACCGATCAATCCGATGCTTGAAGCGCATCTCGGTTGTTCACACGCCGCGCCTCCTATTCCTTAACCGGGATGAATGCCGCGCTTTGATCAGCCACTGCACGCCAGCTCTTCGGAACTTGGTTCTTGCCGCGTTGTACTCTGGGTGCCGGGTTGGCGAGTTGTCCAATCTCCGTGCTGAGGATGTTGGCCATCAGGTCTTTGGTCTACGGATCGCGGCCTTCAAACGAAGTCCAGCGCGCTTCGTCTTTCTTCCCGACGAAGGAATGGCGTTCTTCTTGCGCATGATCGAGGGCAAAGCACCAAAGGACCATGTGTTCCGATCAGATAAGGGTAAGGTCTGGCAGCGTCAGCATACCACCCTGTTTAGACGTGCTGTCCGGGAAGCAAACCTTCCCCCGGATTTCGTGTTCCATGGGTTGCGGCACACCTATGCAAGTGACCTCATTCGGCAAGGCGTTCCCATTGAGGTGGTGGCCCGTCAGCTCGGACACGCCGACATCCGGACGGTTGCGGATACCTATGGCCACATCGCCGAGCAGTTCCGCGAGGAGCAGATCAGAACCCGGTTCTCAGCGTTGGACGACAGTGAACTCCGCGCGGCACACGCACGGGCTAGCCAACTCGATGTGCTTTGGCATCAGGTCCGGACCCATGATTGGAGATCATATGCGGCCACTGAGAACAGCCACCAACGTCGCCCCAGGTCACTTGTCAGAACACCGCGTGAGGTCTTGGAAGCGTTTGAAGGTTAACTCACTCGCACCCAATTCCATCCCCATCTCTGTCCAGGTCATAGTCGTCTGGCCCAACCACTTGGACCGGTCCTACGATGTATTCGGGTCCGTTTCCGGAGCCACCCGCACAATCGACATCACTGGCGATCGGTACGCATTCGCCAACGTAACTCGGATGGCATTCTTCTGTTCGAGCGGGGCCACCAAAGGAGGCTGTAAACAATAGCACGAAGACAAGCGTGCCCTTTGGGCTGCACCGAGGTAGCTTTTTCCGAATGAACAAGGTCGTCGGGCGCATCGCATGGATCAAGGCGCCAAGGACTTGCAGCCCGACGCCCACTTAGTCCGCCCACTGCTTAGGCGGTATTTTCCCCTTTTGCCTCGCATCGACGCGCCATAGTTTGCGCCGCAGGTCTGGGGCCTCAAAGGAGCTGTACCGCCCGTTGGAATACTTCTTCCAATCAAGGGCGAGACCAGCCTTCACCATTTCAGCCGAGAGGTCACGTCCGTCTTCCAGCATACAGACAGCCACGGTACGTTCATGGGAGAAGCTTCCATCCGTGTGGGCCGTTACGACCTGACCTTTGCAAAGGCGGACAAGAGCGCTCTTGGCAACTTTGCCGAATGGTTGATCCATTTCGGGCGCATCTATCCCGGCGAGGCGAATATGGATCTTATTGATCACGATCGTGTCGCCATCAATGACCCAGCACCTTCCTTTGAGGACTTCCTGTTGGCCGCGGGTGGACGGCAGGTGCGTCGGGCTCGTTGGCGGATGGGCCATCGGGTTACTGGCAGGACGGAACGGGATGACCTCCGACTGCGGCGGTGGCGCGGTGTAGCGCTGCTCAGTTCGGGATGGAGAGAAGAGTTTCTTGAGAAGACGGAACATATAAGTTGCCAAGTGAATAAGGTGGGAACGAACTGCCTTAAAGCCCCTAGCTCAATGTGCGCGAGGCCGGTGGTAGTCGGTGTAAGGCTCGTAAAAATGGATACTGGGCTCGCGATTCCTGTGATGTTTCACAAGGGATCGTTGACTATCAATCTGGCTACTTTGGGGCGAAGGAGCGCGCAAGCGACGCCGGGTTCTGAAGGGGGCGCCAAAAGAGCATGAAGAACCCGTGGCCTGGAGTGTTAGAGACTAGACTGTCTTCACTTCCCGCCCTTATCCTTCGCCCATTCCCTGACCAACTTGGCCAGCTGCCCCTCGCTTTGGATGATCGCGTCTTTTACGTCTGACGGTATCTTCCCGGCCAGCGCCAGGAGCCGATCCGGATCTTCCCCCAGATGCCCCGCGATCTTAACGATGAGCGCCTCAGACGGCGGCGCGAATATCTCGCGTTCGATCTTTGAGAGGTACGCCGGCTCGACCTCGATGAGACGCGCGAGCTCGCGCAGACCAAAGCCCTTGGCTTCACGTGCTTCACGGATATGGGGACCGAACTTCATTTGTGTAATACACTCTACACAAAGGCCTACGTCAATGCGAGAGTGAGGTATTCCCCCTGCCCCCATAGATGAGTCCCCCCGCCATGAGCATGACAGCCGCGATCTACGCCCGCTATTCCTCGGACCGCCAGAGCGATGCCTCGATCGAGGATCAGGCGCGGCTCTGTGAGGAGCGAGCGCTGCGGGAAGGGTGCCGGGTGATAGAGACCTATGCCGACCGGGCGATCTCGGGTGCATCCATGCTGCGCCCCGGCCTGCAGGCTCTGATGGCCGATGCATTGGCGGGTCCCTTCACGGTGCTGATCACGGAAGCGCTGGATCGGCTGAGCCGGGACCAGGCCGATGTCGCGGCGATCTACAAGCGGCTGACCTTCGCGGGGGTGACGATCTTCTCCCTCAGCGAAGGCCGGATCGAGGAGTTGCATGTGGGCCTCAAGGGCACGATGAACCAGCTCTTCCTGAAGGACCTTGCGGCCAAGACACGGAGGGGACTTCGGGGACGCGTGGAGGCTGGGTTTTCAGGGGGAGGGAACGCGTATGGGTATCGGGTGCTGCGGCGGCTGAAGAGCGATGGGGAACTGGCAACCGGCGAGAGAGAGATCAATGAGGACGAGGCCCGGATTGTGCGCCGCATCTATGAGGCTTTCGCGGCAGGGCAATCGCCCAAAGCCATCGCGAAGGACCTGAACCGCGAGCACATCCCCGGCCCCCGAGGCATGCTCTGGCGCGACACCGCCATCCGCGGCCATCGCCAGCGCGGCACCGGGATCCTGAACAACGAACTCTACCTTGGCCGTCTTGTCTGGAACCGCCTGCGCTATGTGAAGGACCCGAGCACCGGCAAGCGGGTTTCCCGTCAGAACGATGCGTCGGAATGGATCACCACCGACGTGCCCGAACTGCGCATCATCAATGACGCGCTCTGGCAGAAGGTGAAGACACGACAGGAAGCCCTCGACGCTACACCCGCCGTGCAGGGCATCAAGGCCTCCCGCTTCTGGGAGCGACGCCGTGCAGACCACCTGCTCACCGGCCTTGTCCATTGCGACTGCTGTGGTGGCCCCTACGCCGCCGTGGGGCGCGACTACCTCGCCTGCTCCGCCGCCCGCAAGCTCGACACCTGCAGCGCCAAGAAGGGTATCCGCCGGTCAGTGCTGGAAGCGGTGGTTCTGGATCTTCTGAAGACGCGGCTCATGCAGCCCGAGGCGGTGGCACGTTTCGTAAGGGATCATGCGGAATTGTCCAATTCGCATGGCGCGGAGGCTGCCCAAGCCCGCACCCGGCTGGACGCGGAGAAGCGGGCGATCAAGCGCAAGCTGGAAGGCCTCTATGACGCGATCGCCGAGGGCCTGCGCTCGCCTGGCTTGAAGGAGAAGCTCCTTGAGCTCGAGGGTCGCGTGGAAGCAATCGACACAGCGCTCACCACCCCTGCCCCGGCACCGGTGCGGTTGAACCCGAACTTGTCCGAGCTCTATCGGCGCAAGGTCACGGAGCTTGCCATCACCTTGGCAGATCCAGCGATTGCGCAACCTGCCCGCGAGGTGATCCGTGGTTTGATCGAGCGTGTGGCTGTGCGGTGGGAAGATGGTCAGGCTGTGGTGGTTTTGGACGGGGCGCTGACGGCGCTTGTGGGGCTGGCTACGAACGCCAAAGGCCCAGCGTCAGCTGGGCCTTTTGGCAGTTCGGTGAAGGTGGTTGCGGGGGCAGGATTTGAACCTGCGGCCTTCAGGTTATGAGCCTGACGAGCTACCGGGCTGCTCCACCCCGCGTCCGTTGTGGTATCCCGAGGGCTTTATTTTGGCGATCGGGGTTTATTTGCATCGTATTGGAGAGAGGATTGTGTGTTTCTTTCTAGGTTTGGCGGTGACCTACTCTCCCGCGTCTTGAGACGGAGTACCATTGGCGCGACGGCACTTAACGGCCGGGTTCGGGAAGGGACCGGGTGTTTTGCTCGTGCTATGACCACCAAACCGAGGAAGAAACACGCGCGCTTTTGTCTGCGTTTTGGCAGGTTTTGGCGCGCGATCATCAGTGTGTATTGTTCCAAGTCTGTGTTGCTTTTGACTGTTCCAGGCGAGGCTATTGCCTTGCTGTTTCTGGATCAAATCAAGCCTATCGGGCAATTAGTACCAGTCAGCTGAATGCATTGCTGCACTTACACCTCTGGCCTATCGACGTGGTGGTCTTCCACGGCCCTCAAGGGAGACCTTGTTTTGAAGGGGGCTTCCCGCTTAGATGCCTTCAGCGGTTATCCTGTCCGAACATAGCTACCCAGCACTACCGTTGGCACGATAACTGGTCCACCAGTGGTTCGTTCACCCCGGTCCTCTCGTACTAGGGGCAACTCTTCTCAAGTCTCCTACACCCACGGCAGATAGGGACCGAACTGTCTCACGACGTTCTAAACCCAGCTCACGTACCTCTTTAAATGGCGAACAGCCATACCCTTGGGACCTGCTCCAGCCCCAGGATGAGATGAGCCGACATCGAGGTGCCAAACGATGCCGTCGATATGGACTCTTGGGCATCATCAGCCTGTTATCCCCAGAGTACCTTTTATCCGTTGAGCGATGGCCCTCCCACTTGGGACCACCGGATCACTATGGCCGACTTTCGTCTCTGCTCGACTTGTCAGTCTTGCAGTCAGGCTGGCTTCTGCCATTGCACTCAACGACCGATTTCCGACCGGTCTGAGCCAACCTTCGCGCGCCTCCGTTACTGTTTGGGAGGCGACCGCCCCAGTCAAACTCCCCACCATGCAGGGTCCCGGACCCGGATAACGGGCCGCGGTTAGACATCAAGAGTGCGAAGGGTGGTATCTCAAGGGAGGCTCCACGGGAACTAGCGTCCCCGCTTCGATGCCTACCACCTATCCTGCACATCACAATCCTGATGCCAGTGCAAAGCTGGAGTAAAGGTTCATGGGGTCTTTCCGTCTAACCGCGGGAAGTGTGCATCTTGACACACAGTTCAATTTCGCTGAGTCCACGTTAGAGACAGCGGGGAGATCGTTACGCCATTCGTGCAGGTCGGAACTTACCCGACAAGGAATTTCGCTACCTTAGGACCGTTATAGTTACGGCCGCCGTTTACTGGGGCTTCAATTCAGAGCTTGCACCCCTCCTTTTAACCTTCCAGCACCGGGCAGGCGTCAGACCCTATACGTCGCCTTACGGCTTCGCAGAGCCCTGTGTTTTAAGTAAACAGTCGCCACCCCCTAGTTTGTGCCCCCCACACACACTTGCGTGCATATGGGGCCTCCTTCTCGCGAACTTACGGAGGCATTTTGCCGAGTTCCTTTAACGTGGTTCTCTCAAGCGCCTTGGTATTCTCTACCAGTCCACCTGTGTCGGTTTAGGGTACGGTCTGATGGAGGGCTATTTCCAGGAACCTCTAAGCAGCCCACCCAATCCGATAAGGGCAAACTACCTTCGAGATCCGTCACTTCCTCCTGGCCCAGGAATATTAACCTGGTTCCCATCGACTACGCCTTTCGGCCTCGCCTTAGGGGCCGGCTCACCCTGCTCAGATTAGCTTTAAGCAGGAACCCTTGGACTTTCGGCGAGAGGGTCTCTCACCCTCTTTGTCGCTACTCATGTCAACATTCTCGCTTCTGATCTCTCCACCGGTTGCCTCACGGCCCGGCTTCACAGAAAGCTCCGTGCCTCCAATGCCACCCGAAGGAGGCAAGAGAGGCAATGAGCTATATCACAGAACGCTCCGCTACCACGCACATCGCTGTGCATCCTGAGCTTCGGCTCGTGGCTTGAGCCCCGTTACATCTTCGCCGCAGGACAGCTTATCTAGACCAGTGAGCTGTTACGCTATCTTTAAAGGATGGCTGCTTCTAAGCCAACCTCCTGGTTGTTTTGGCCGTCCCACATGCTTTCCCACTTAGCCACGAATTAGGGGCCTTAGCTGCAGGTCAGGGTTGTTTCCCTCTTCACGACGGACGTTAGCACCCGCCGTGTGTCTCCCGGATAGTACTCTTGGGTATTCGGAGTTTACTTAGACTCAGTAAGGCTGTGGGCCCCCATCATCCATGTAGTG